>NZ_JBPQTK010000143.1:0-14217 GCF_051386315.1 Micromonospora sp. URMC 107 | reverse complement strand
CCCCGGCCGCGCGGACGCGACCGGGGATGGCGCAGGGGTGTGTCGTGTGCCCGTGGCGGCGGTGCGGGAGCGGGGGCGGATGGCGTGCCGGCGCTCGGGTGGCCGGGCCGCGGGACGCCGGGGCGCCGGGGCGCGGGGGCGTCGACCGGGCGGTACGGGCGGACAGCGGACGAGGCCGGTCGGAACGGCGACACGGCCAGTCCCGTCGGCCTCTTTTCCCATCGTGGAAGGGGGTTTAGTGTGGGGACGGGGGAGGGCAACCCCCGTCCCCACCGTTGCTGTACACGCACGGGCGGAATTGGCGTCCTGTCGTGCGTGTCGCGCGGGAGCCGGGCCACGCGAGTGGCTAGAGGATCCACCTCCCTCCATGTTGGCGGGATGGCTGACGGCGGTGTCCGGGCTGGCCCGCCGTCAGCCCTCGGGCTGACTCCCCGGGCTCCGCGTCCACGGACCCCGGGTGATCTTCTAGTTGGAACTCCGTCGATGGAAGCGCTCCCATCGACCGATGTTGCGACTGTAACCCCCGTCACGGCTTTGTGAAAGCCCCAAAACGAGATCGAAACATGTTGCTGCTCCGGTCCGTGGTCGCCCATTGTGGGAGCGCTTCCATGCATGGCACACTGTCGCCACCGCGACGCGGAGCCAGATCGCGCCAGCGTGGGTCGCCGAGGGCAGCCGGTGTCTCCGGTACGGCATCCGACGCAGCCGGTGGAGTCGCCGCCCCCGCAGGGGCGCCGCCCGCCGCACCCCGGCCTCGGGCCGGGGCGACCACCATCCCGGGCGCCCGGGACCCCGTTCGCGGGAGGGCCCCCCGCCGGGGCCCTTCGTCCCCGGCCAGGTCCGAGGAGACACCGCGCACATGAGAAATCTGGCAAGACGTCGCCGCCTGGCGATGGTCGCCGCCGCCGCGCTCGTCGTCGGCGGGGTGACCCTGCCGGCCGGCGCCGCACAGGCCGCCCCCGCCTGCGACGTGGTCTACGCGACCAGCGACTGGAGCAACGGCTTCACCGCCAACGTCACCATCAAGAACCTCGGCGACCCGATCAACGGCTGGACGTTGAAGTTCGCCTTCCCCGGCGACCAGAAGGTCACCCAGGGCTGGTCGGCCAAGTGGAGCCAGACCGGCAACCAGGTCACGGCCACCAACGAGTCCTGGAACGGCGGCCTCGGCACGGGCGCCTCGACCAGCATCGGCTTCAACGGCACGCACAGCGGCACCAACGCGAAGCCGACGTCCTTCTCGGTCAACGGCGTGACCTGCGGCGGCACCCCGCAGCAGCCGCCGACGGTCGGGCTGAGCGTGCCGGCCGGCCCGTTCGAGGCCCCCGCCGACGTGCCGCTGAGCGCCACCGCCAGCGACCCGGACGGGACGATCAGCAAGGTCGAGTTCTACCGCAACGGCCTGCTGGTCAACACCGACACCACCGCCCCGTACGGCTACACGCTGGAGGACCTGCCCGCCGGCGCGTACACCGTGCAGGCCAAGGCGTACGACAACGCGAACCTGACCGCCACCGCGGAGAAGTCCTTCACCGTCACGGCGGCGTCCGGGCCGGTGCTGGTCGCCACCCCGTCGGCGGTGAGCGTGGCCGAGGGCGGCAGCTCCACGGTCAACCTCAAGCTCAGCGCCGCGCCGGCGGCCAACGTGCCGGTCTCCCTCGCCCGCACCGGCGACACCGACATCACCGTCTCGCCGACCTCGGCGACGCTGACCCCGAGCAACTGGAACACCGGGGTGAACGTGACCGTCGCGGCGGCGGAGGACGCCGACACTCTCGGCGGCACCGCCACCCTGACCGCCTCGGCCACCGGCTACGCGCCGCTGGCGATCACCGCCACCGAGATCGACAACGACAACGGCGGCGGGGACGACACCTACGTCAAGCGGTTCCTGGACCAGTACGGCAAGATCAAGAACTCGGGCTACTTCAGCCCCGAGGGCGTGCCGTACCACTCCATCGAGACGCTGATCGTCGAGGCGCCCGACCACGGCCACGAGACGACCTCCGAGGCGTTCAGCTTCTGGCTCTGGCTGGAGGCCCAGTACGGGCGGGTGACCCAGAACTGGGCGCCGTTCAACAACGCCTGGACGGTGATGGAGAAGTACATCATCCCGTCGCACGCCGACCAGCCCACGGCGGGCGCGGCCGGCACCCCGCAGTACGCCGCCGAGCACGACCTGCCCAGCCAGTACCCGTCGCAGCTGGAGCCGTCCGTGCCGGTCGGCCAGGACCCGCTGCGCTCGGAGCTGCAGAGCACCTACGGCACCGGCGACATCTACGGCATGCACTGGCTGCTCGACGTGGACAACACGTACGGCTTCGGCCGCTGCGGCGACGGCACCACCCGGCCGGCGTACATCAACACCTTTCAGCGGGGCACCCAGGAGTCGGTGTGGGAGACCGTGCCGCAGCCGTCCTGCGACACCTTCGCCCACGGCGGCTCCAAGGGCTACCTCGACCTGTTCATCAAGGAGGCGAACGCGCCGGCGAAGCAGTGGAAGTACACCAACGCCCCCGACGCCGACGCCCGCGCCGTGCAGGCCGCGTACTGGGCCCTGACCTGGGCCAAGGAGCAGGGCAAGGAGGCCGACGTGGCGGCCACCGTGGCCAAGGCCGCGAAGATGGGTGACTACCTGCGCTACGCCATGTTCGACAAGTACTTCAAGAAGATCGGCAACTGCGTCGGGGCCGCCGCCTGCCCCGCCGGCACCGGCAAGGACTCGGCGCACTACCTGATGTCCTGGTACTACGCCTGGGGCGGCGCGTACGAGCCGAACCAGAACTGGTCGTGGCGGATCGGCTCCAGCCACAACCACTTCGGCTACCAGAACCCGTTCGCGGCCTGGGCGCTGACCAACGTCAGCGAGCTCAAGCCGAAGTCGCCGACCGCGGTCACCGACTGGACCAAGAGCCTGGAGCGGCAGCTGGAGTTCTACACCTGGCTCCAGTCCGCCGAGGGCGGCATCGCCGGCGGCGCGACCAACAGCTGGGGCGGCAACTACGGCCAGCCCCCGGCCGGCACGTCGACCTTCTACGGCATGTACTACGACGTCGACCCGGTCTACAACGACCCGCCGTCGAACCAGTGGTTCGGCATGCAGGCCTGGTCGATGCAGCGCATCGCCGAGCTGTACCTGGAGACCGGCAACGCCAAGGCCAAGGCCCTGCTGGACAAGTGGGTGCCGTGGGCCATCGCCAACACCACGCTGGGCACCAACTGGTCGATCCCGTCGGACATGAAGTGGACCGGCCAGCCGACCACCTGGAACCCGGCCAACCCGCAGCCCAACACCAACCTGCACGTCGAGGTCACGGTGAAGGGCCAGGACGTCGGCATCGCCGCCGCCTACGCCCGCACCCTCATCGCGTACGCGGCGAAGTCGGGCAACGTGGCGGCGAAGAACACCGCCAAGGGGCTGCTGGACGCGCTGCACGCGGCCAGCGACGCCCAGGGCGTCTCCACGGTGGAGAAGCGCGGCGACTACCGCCGCTTCGACGACGTCTACGACGCCAGCACCGGTCAGGGCCTCTACGTGCCGCCGGGCTGGACGGGCACGATGCCCAACGGCGACGCCATCGCCGCTGGCAAGAGCTTCGTCGACATCCGCTCCTTCTACAAGAACGACCCGGCCTGGCCGAAGGTCCAGGCGTACCTGGACGGCGGCCCCGAGCCGGAGTTCAAGTACCACCGCTTCTGGGCCCAGGCGGACGTCGCCATGGCGTACGCCGACTACGGCAAGCTGTTCCCCAACGGCTGAACCGACTCCTCCGGGTGGGCGGCGCGGCCCGCCCACCCGGGGGGCGACCGGGCCTGGGGGAACGCAGGCGCCCGGTCGGCGGACGGCCTGACTCCCACGGTCAGGCCGGGGTGGGCCGGTCAACCGGCCGACGCAGCGGGGCAGCCGGCCCACCCCACCACACCCGGATGTGCACCCGGCGCGAAAACGCCCGAAAAACCGGCCACCACGGGATCACGCGCGGGGCCGGGACGGAGTAACGTACGTCACCGGAGAGGCCGCTCCCCCCGTGGCGGCCTCTCCCTTACTTTCCCGCCGGCTCCGCCGCTGCCGGGGCCGGGACGACCGGGTGACGCAGCCCCGGATGATCCGCCGGCAGCGACCGGCGCACCACCACCCAGCTCACCGCGAGCACCGCCGCCACCAACGGCCAGGACAGCGCGACCCGGGCCACCGTCAGCGCGACCACCTGGCCGCCGAGCCACAGCGGCAGGAACACCGCCACCCGCAGCACGTAGGACGCCGCCCAGACCCAGCTGCCCCGGCCGTACGCGCGCAGCAGCGCCGGATCCCGCCGCCACCGGGTCCGCTGGCCGAGCGCGGCGCCCACCACCACCCCGAGCAGCGGCCAGCGCACCACGATGCTGACCACCCAGGCGAGGGTGCTCGCCGCGTTGGACAGCAGCTGCACGAGGAAGAAGTCCTCGGCGCGACCGGTGCGCAACGCGACCAGCGCGGCCACGCAGACGGCCAGCAGCCCGACCAGCACCGAACGCGGCCGGTCGCCCCGGCGCAGCCGCCAGCCGGCCAACGCTGCGCCGGCCACCACCGCCGCGCCCACACCGCCCCACAGCGAGTGCCCACCGAGCAGCCAACCGATCGCGAACGCCACCGGCGGCAGGCTGGCGTCGACCGCGCCCCGGCGCCCGCCGAGCAGGTCCGCGAGCGTCTCCGGCCGGTCCGTCGGGGCCGCCGCACGCTCCGGTGTACGCGTCACCGCACCCTCCTCACGTCCGCCACCAACCTAGCCGTCCCCGAACGCCAGGCCACCCGCCGACCGGGCCGCGCCTGCCGCTACGGTGTGCGGGTGCGAGCGACGCCGAGGGGTTGGACCGCGGTCTGGTTGGTCGTCCTGGCGATCGTCCAGGCGGCGGCCTTCATCGCGGTGTGGCGGGTCGCCGTGCACGTCGAGATCGGCCAGTGGATCGACACCGTCGCCCTGACCGGCAACCGGATCGGGCAGGACCGCATCGACGGTCCGGTGGACCGGATCCTCAACGCCATGTCGGTCGTCTCGCTGCTGGCGGCGACCGCGGTGATCGGCTTCATCGCCCTGATCCGGGGCCGGATCGCCCTGGCCGTCACGGCGACCCTGCTGATCGCCGGCGCCAACGCCACCACCCAGCTGCTCAAGTACGGCCTGGCCCGGCCCGACTTCGGCATCGACCCCGAGCGGATCTACGCCGGCAACAGCCTGCCCAGCGGGCACGCCACGGTCGCCGCGTCGGTCGCGGTGGCCCTGGTGCTCGTCCTGCCGCGCACGGTACGGGTCTTCGGCGCGTTCCTCGGCGCCGGCTACGCCGCCATCGCCGGGGTGGCCACCCTCTCCGCCGGCTGGCACCGGCCCAGCGACGCGGTGGCCGCGTTCCTGGTGGTCGGGGTCTGGGCGGCGCTGGCCGGGCTGGTGCTGCTGATCACCCAACGGGAGCAGGCGCAGGTGGAGTCGGCCGACGCCCATAGGGTCGCCGCGACGGTGCTCGGCGTCGGCGGCGTCCTGGCGGTGGTGGCCTGCGGCCTCGCCCTCGCCTGGCTGGTCGACCTGCGCGGCACCCCGCCCGGCGAGCTGGCCCGCCGGCCGCTCCTCGTCGGCTACGCCGGCAGCGCCGCCGGGATCGCCGGCACGATGGGCGTGGTGATGGCGCTGGTGCTCGCGGCCGTGCACCGGCTGGTGCCCCGGGTCAAGGGCTGACCCGCTCAACGGGAATAGGTGCCCACCATCGTCCCGCTCGCGAGGTCCCGCTCGACGAGCAGGCGGTGCACCTGGTCCGCCCGCGGCGTCTCGGGCAGCTCCAACGGCCGGTCCAGCGCGTAGAGCCGGAAGAAGTACCGGTGGGGATCGTCGCCCTGCGGCGGGTGCGGGCCACCCCACCCGGTCGTGCCGAAGTCGTTGGGCCACTCGCGACCGCCCAGCGGCACGCCGCCCTCCGGCGCCCCGGCGGCGCTCGGCGAGATGCCGGTGACCAGCCAGTGCAGGAACGGCGTCCGCCCCGCGTCCGGGTCCTCGACGAAGAGGACCAGCTCGGCCGCGGACTCCGGCACCTGCGCCCACTCCAGCGGCGGCGACACGTTGCCGCCCTCCTTCGAGAAGCGGCTCGGCAGCATGTCGTGGTCGTTGAACGCGGTGCTGCGCAGCATGATTCCGGCCATCCCTGGCGCTCCTCTCGTCGGCCCGG
Source organism: Micromonospora sp. URMC 107 (assembly GCF_051386315.1). Taxonomy (NCBI): domain Bacteria; kingdom Bacillati; phylum Actinomycetota; class Actinomycetes; order Micromonosporales; family Micromonosporaceae; genus Micromonospora; species Micromonospora sp. URMC 107. The sequence goes on along the minus strand of NZ_JBPQTK010000143.1, from coordinate 8,025 downwards.
CGGCGCGTACCCGCCGGGACCACGCCGAAACGGGCGAACCCCGGTGTGAGAGGGTCGATGGCGGAAGGTGCGGGACGGGGGAGGACCGTGGAAGGCGTACGGGCGGCGTTCCGCGACGAGTGCGAGCGGCTCGGCGAGGTGCTGCGCGGCCTCGGCGGGGCGGATCTCGACCGGCCGACCGACTGCCGGCCGTGGACCGTACGCGAACTGCTGGCCCACGTGCGCACCGGCGCCGGCCGGCTGGTCGACATGCTCGCCGCGCCGGCCCCGCCCCGCGCGCGGGTCGACGCCGCCGCCTACTACGGCGCCGCCAAGTTCACCGCGCCGGTGGACGCCGCCCGCGTCGACGCCGGCCGGCGGGAGGCCCGGGAACTCGACGGTGCGGCCCTCGTGGCCGACTTCGACCGGGCCTGGCGGGCCGCCCTCGACGCCGTCGACGCGGCGCCGCCGGGCCGGGTGGTACGCACCCGGCACGGTGACGCGATGGCGCTCGGCGAGTTCCTGCGTACCCGCGTGGTGGAGGTCGGCGTGCACGGCCTGGACCTGGCGGCGGCGCTGGAGCGGCGACCGTGGCTGACGCCCGGCGCGGCGGAGGTCGTCGCCGACCTGCTCACCGGCGGGCGGGCGGTCCCGGCCGGGCTGGGCTGGGACCGGCTCACGCTGATCCGCAAGGCGACCGGCCGGGCCGGCCTCACCGACCGCGAGCGGGCCGTCGTCGACGCCGCCGGCTTCCGCTGGCTCTCCTTCGGCGGCTGATCCCGGCAGGGCCTGCGAGCCTGGCCCGCGAAGGTGGGTTCGCGCCGGCCGTGCCCGGCGCGGCGCCGAGCGGGTCAGGCGTCGGCGCCCAGCGGGTCGGTCTCCGCGCGCGGGGCGGGCACGTGCGGGGCGGCCCTGCGCAGGTGCTCCAGCACGACCGGGTCGATGCGGCCGGGCACCAGGCGCTCCTCCAGGTTCTCCAGGCCGGCCCAGGAGAAGAGCGCCTCCTCCGGTCGCGCCGGGTCGACCGGGTGCCCGAGCGCGGCCAGCAGCGCGCCGACCTCGGCGGCGACCGCGCCCGTCAGGTCGAGCAGGGTGGCCGGGTCGGGCCGGCTGAAGAGCAGCGTGTGCACCGCGAGTAGCCGGCCCAGCTCGGTCACCGGATCGGGGTGGTCGTCGACCCGCAGGTCGACCAGGACGTCGCCGGTGCCGTCGTACCCGCCGCCGCGCTCGACCACCAGCAGCCCGGCGCTCTGCCGGCCGCGCCGGTCGCCGCCGGCCTGGTCCCCGGCGCGCAACGCGGCGAGCAGCCGGTCGGGGAACGGCAGCGTCGCGCCGCCCAGCCAGGCGTCCCGGACCGCGTCGATCACCTGCGGGCCGGCCAGGATGTTGCCCTGCGCCGCCCAGCCGTCCCCGGCCTGGCCCCCGGCCCAGGGGTGGCAGGCGGGGCCGGTCCAGGTCGCGCCGGCGCCGGTGGCGGCGACCACGCCGAGCTGGCGATGGTCCCGGTCGGGGTCGGCGGCGACCAGCCCGGCCACCACGTCGGCCGCGGCCACCCCGGTGCGCAGCAGCGTCAGCCCCTGCGGGCGGTAGGCGAGGTTGACGTGGGCCTGGGTGGCGAGCGCGCCGACCTCGGCCTCGGCCGCCGGGACCAGCGCGCCGGCGGCCAGGAACCGGCTGGCCACGACGACGCCGTGCCGGCGGCCGTCCGCCGAGCGGGCGACGAGCGAGAAGGTCACGCTTGGAGAGTAGCTCCCGCCGCTGCGTACACATCCCTCAGCTTCGATGCGTGTGGGATCCCCGCCGGGATCTTGCTCTGCGGCGCGCCGAGCGGGCACGATCGACCGATGACGACGCGTTGGGGCATGACCGTGCCGCTGGACGGCATCCCGCTCGCCGAGCACGCCGCGCTCTACGCGGCCCTCGACCGGGCCGGGTTCACCGACGTCTGGTCCTCGGAGGTCAACGGGGCGGACGCGTTCACGCCGCTGGCGCTCGCCGCCGCCTGGCAGCCCCGGCTGCGCCTGGGCACCGCGATCACGCCGGTCTTCACCCGGGGCCCGGGCCTGCTGGCGATGAGCGCGGCGGCGCTCGCCGACGCGGCCCCCGGCCGGTTCGCGCTCGGCATCGGCGCGTCCTCGCCGGTCGTCGTCCGCAACTGGAACGCCGTGCCGTTCGACGAGCCGTTCCGGCGCACCCGCGACGTGCTGCGGTTCCTCCGCGCCGCGCTCTCCGGGGCGACCGTCGACGAGGAGTACGACACCTTCACCGTGCGCCGCTTCACCCTCGACCGGAAGCCGGCCGTGCCGCCGCCGGTGCTGCTCGCCGCGCTGCGCCCCGGGATGCTGCGGCTGGCCGGCGCCGAGGCCGACGGCGTGATCCTCAACTGGCTCGCCGCCGCCGACGTGCCGCGGGCGCTCGCCGAGGTGGGCGCGCGGCGACCCGGCTTCGAGGTGGTCGCCCGGATCTTCGTCTGCCCGACCGGGGACGCCACGCACGCCCGCGCGCTGGGCCGCCGGCTGATCACCAGCTACCTCACCGTCCCCGCGTACGCCGAGTTCCACCGCTGGCTGGGCCGGGAGGAGGTGCTCGGGCCGATGTGGCGGGCCTGGGCCGCCGGGGACCGGCGCGGCGCGGGCGCGGCGGTGCCCGACGAGGTGGTCGACGCGCTGGTGCTGCACGGCTCGCCGGAGCACTGCCGCGAGCAGGTCCGCCGCTACGCCGACGCCGGCGTGGACGTGCCGGTGCTGGCCCTGCTGCCGACCCCCGAGCTCGCCGCCGGTGGCGCGGCGGCGCTGGGCGACCTGATCAGGCGACTGGGTGGGGGTGAGCAGCGGTGAACCTCACCGACCGGGTCGTGGTGATCACCGGTGGCGCCGGCGGCATCGGCTCCGCCCTGGCCCGCCGCTTCGCGACCGAGGGCGCCGCCGCCGTGGTGGTGGCCGACCTCGACGCCGACGCGGCCCGCGCGGTCGCCGACGGCCTCGGGTCGCTCGCCCACGCCGTCCGGCTGGACGTGACCGACGAGGAGCAGGTCCGCGCGCTGGTCGCCGACACCGAGCAACGGTACGGGCGGATCGACCTGTTCTGCGCGAACGCGGGCGTCACCTCCGGCGGCGGGATGGAGGTCGACGACGCCGGCTGGGACCGCGCCTGGCGGGTCAACGTGCTCTCCCACGTCTACGCGGCCCGCGCGGTGCTGCCGGCGATGCTCGCCCGGGGTGGCGGCTACCTGCTGCACACCTGCTCGGCGGCGGGCGTGCTGACCTCGGTCGGCGACGCCCCGTACGCCACGACCAAGCACGCCGCCGTCGGCTTCGCCGAGTGGCTCTCCGTCACCTACCGCGACCAGGGCGTCCGGATCAGCGCGCTGTGCCCGCAGGGGGTGGACACGCCCATGCTCACCGAAGGGCTGGCCGCCGGGCACCTGGGCGCCCGGGTCGTGGCCGCCTCCGGCGCGGTGCTCACCGGGGACCAGGTCGCCGACGCGGTGGTCGCCGGCCTCGCCGAGGAGCGCTTCCTCATCCTCCCGCACCCCGAGGTCGCCGCCTACGCCCGCCGCAGGGCGGAGGACCCGGACGGCTGGCAGTCCGGCCTGCGCAAGCTCGTGCGCCGCCTCCGTTCCTGAAACCCGGCCGCGCGGATCCGGTCCGCCGCCCCACCGCGTGCGGGGTCCGGCTGCGCGGCGCTAGAAGCTGCTGACCAGCTTGACGAACGCGTCGTCGATCTTCGCCGGGTCGCGGGCGTCGAACGCCTTGCCCGCGGACGCCTTGGCGATGCGGTCCAGCGTCCCGAAGTCGGACTGCTCGTCGAAGGCGATGCAGAAGATCTTGATCGGTCGGTCCGGATCCAACGCGACGTCCTTGAGCAGCCGGGCGAGGTCGTTGTCCTTGTGGTACTCGTTCTTGCCGTCCGTCAGTACGACCACCGCGTTGATCCGGGACTGGTCGTAGTGGTCGAGCATGTGCCGGTGTGCCGCCCGTACGGTGGCGTACAGCGCGGTGCCGCCCTCGACGTGGAGATTGTTGATCTCCCTGCTGAGCGCCTTCTGGTCGAAGGGCGACAGCCGGACCTCCTGGCTGTACGGCGACCTCGGCCGCTGTGAGGTCTCCGACGAGAACGACCAGAGCGCGACCTTGTCCTCGGAGTTCAGGAGGCCGAAGCCCTTGGCGGCGGCCCTGGTCGCCACCTGAAACCTGGTCTGGTCACCGATCCTCGCGTTCATCGAACCGGACGTGTCGACGGCCACGAGGATGTTGGCCTTCTTGCGCAGCGTGCCCCAGCCGGTGAGGATCGCCTTGACCACGGCGGGGTCCGGCGGGTCGAAGTAGGTCAGGTTCTCGGCTCCCCGCGCGCCGACGGCGGCGATCAGCGGGCCGGACGCGTTCCGCTCGTGGTCGCGGAACCCGTGCCGGCTGAAGCTCTGCTGCTGCGGCGGCTCCTGGAGGAACGCCAGGAAGTCGGCGGCGGCGTCACGTTGCTCCGGGCTGGCCGAGGGGAGGATCACGTACGGGTGGTCGAGGTTGAACGTGCCCTCCTTCGGATACAGCGCGACCAGCGGGACCCTCGGCTTCTCGCCGCTGGTCGGGCTCAGCTTCCCCTCGTTGTACTGGTAGACCAGCTCCTCCTGGGTCACCACCGCGCTCATGTCCGTCGGGGGCTCGGCGCCCGCCAGGTCCGCCTCGGCGCGGTCCTTCAACAGGTCCACGATGTCGTCGCTGTAGTGGGACACGTTGGCCTCGATGCGGCGGACGAACTGGGTCACCGCCGGGTTCGCGAGGTCGCTCTCGGTGAGGTCGCTGGCCCGGTTGATGGCCGCGTAGTACGACGCGATCGTGGCCGCCAGCCCGGAGGTGGACAGGTTCGGGTTGACCTTGCCGAAGCTGAACCGCCCCCAGTCGGGGCGACCGAAGGCGGCCCAGCCCGTGCGCCCGGACGAGCCCAGGACCTCACCCCAGCCGAGTGGACCCTGTTGCTGCAGGAGCTTCCCCTTCGGCTGCGGCATGGCGATCACCAGGGGGCTGTTCGCGATCGACGGGTACGGGCCGGGGGTCTGCGCCGGGCGTCCGGCGGCCTCGTCCAGCAACTTCAACTGCCCGGTCCACAGGCTCGACGTCGGCAACCACACCTGCGGCCGTGGCAGGTTGGGCTGCTTGGCCGCCCAGTCGCCGGCCAGCGCGTCCGTCGAGGCGCCGGAGGCGAGGCCGTGCACGGTCACCACGGCGCACCGGCCGCCGACCCGCCGGTCGCTCTTGTTGTAGCGTTCCGCCAGCTCGCCGAGCAGCACGTCCTTCTCGATCGACGAGCTGACCTCCAGCGGCGTGCACCCGGCGTCCGCCGCCGGCCGGACGATCAGGTAGGCCGCCGCGATGACCGCGAATCCGGCCACGACGGCCGCGGTGTACGGCAACCACGGCCGGGCGTTCGGTCGACCTGAAACCATCTGGTCCCTCCAGGGTGTCGGCTGACGGCGTCGACATCAGCCGTCGCTGCCTCTGTCAGCCCAGCCGTCGTGACGTGAGAAACATCGACGAGCCGCGACGGACGACAGAGGCATGGTGTCACGGCGCGCCAGCACGAAAGCCGTTCGCCTTCCGGCGTGTCGTGCCGCCCGGGGCCGGAAGCCGGAAGCAGCGATGGCGGCGGATCCCGCCGCGTCGGGGGCAGGCTCATCGGCGCCAGCGCAGCGGGCCGGGGCGGACGGACCAGAGCAGGCGGCGCCACCAGGGTCGGGCGGCGCGCAGCGCGGCGACGTACTCCCCGGCGGTCGTGACGGCCCGGGCGGCCTGCTCCGCGGTGGCCGTGCCCGGGGCGAACGCCGTCTGGTTGAGCAGCCCGGCCAGCTCGTCCATACGCGCGTCGAGGTTGCCGACCTCCGCCGTGGCGCGTGGCAGGCGGGCATCGGGCGGGGGGCCGGACGTCGCGTCGCGGGCGTCGGCGACGGCCCGGCGGGCGTGGGCGGCGACCTCGGAGGCGGAAAGGTCCCCGCCGACCGGGTGACCGGCCAGGCCCAGCGCGTCGGTGACCTCCCGCCAGGCGCCGGCGATCCGCTGGCCGGGGTCGCCCCGCTCCAGCCGCCCCCGGGTGAGCGACCGGCGCATCAGCAGCAGCGTGAGCAGCGCGGCCACGACCAGCAGCAGCATTCCACCCGTCCCGCCGCCGACCAGCAGCGCCGTCGACGGTCCGGCGTCGGCCGGCCCGCCCGGCGCGGCCACCGGCTCCGGCGAGGCGGTCGGCTCGACCGTGGGCTCCGGCACCTCCGACGGGGGCGGATCCTCCGGGGCGGGCCGGAAGTCCTCCTCCACCGGTCGGGGCTCCTCGTCGGGCCGGGGCAGCGGGTCGAACGGCACCCAGCCCAGCCCCTCGAAGAGCACCTCCGGCCAGGCGTACGCGTCGCCGGCCCGGACCGGGCCGTCGCCGGCGGCGCGGAAGCCCACCACCACCCGGGTCGGCAGCCCGGTCAGCCGGCCCAGCACGGCGAAGGCCGCCGCGAACTGCTCGGAGGTGCCCCGCTGCCCGCCGGCGTTGCGGGGTCCGAAGAGGAAGAAGTTCAGGTTCGGGTACGCGTGCCCGCTCGGCGCGTCCGCGACGAGGCGGTAGTGCTCGGCGAGGAACTGCTCCACGGCGGCGGCCCGCGCGTACGGGGCGCCGTTGGACTCGGCGAGCTGGGCGGCGAGGCGGCGCAGCGGATCGGGCACCCCGTCGGCGACCCGGAGCACCCGCGCCACCTCCTCGCCGGCCGGCACGTCCGCCGTGCCGAGCAGGTTGGCGTCCGGCGTCTCCAGCGCCGACGTCACGCTGTAGCGCAGCCCCGGGGTCAGGCCCTCCGGCCGGATCAGCGTCCCGGTCGTGGGGTCGTACGCCACCCGGGCGCCGGTGACCTCGCGCGGGGTGGCGACGGCGGGCAGCAGCCGGCCGCTCAGCCCGGCGACGCTGATCTCCTGCCGTACCGTCTCCACGGTGCTGTCGACCGCCGGCGCCGTCACGGGCAGGATCCGCCCCGCGTTGCGGTACGTCGCGCCGACCCGCCAGGTCACCCCGTCGTAGTCGCTGAGCACCGCCAGCCGGATCGGCACCGGGCGTCCGGCGTCGCCCGGCCCGGCGTCCGGGGCGGGCGCGGAATCCAGCGGGCCCGAGCGCTGCGTGCGCACGTCGAGCAGCTGCTGCCCGGGGTTCAGCGCCCAGCCGGAGATTCGGATGAGCGGGTTCTCGTCCAGCGTCTCGACCTGCGGCGGCTCGACGTACCGCCGCGGGTCCACCGGCCGTCCGTCGACCTGGCCGGCGAGCAGCGGACCGAGCAGCGCGACCAGCCCGACCACCACCGCGAGACCGGCGGCGGAGGCGGCGGCGAGCCGGGCCCGGACGGCGGCGCGGACCGCCGGGTCCAGCCCGGCGGCCGGGTCGGCGCGGGCGGGGCCGCCCGCCGGCACCGCCAGGCCCAGCACCGCCACGGCCACGAGGGCCAGCGTCGGTCCGATCGCGGGATCGGCGTTCGGGCCGACCACGTAGAGCGCGGCGGCGTAGAGCAGCACCGGCGGCAGGTAGCCGAGCAGCACCCGGCCCGCCCGCATCGCCACCTCCGCCCCGGCGAGGCCGGCCAGCCACGCGGCGACCAGCGGCACCAGCACCGTGTCGGGGGTCGGCTCCACCGGGATCATCGCCGTCAGCAGCCGGGGGATGCCGTTCGCGGCGGCGTCCGCGGCCACCTCGGTCAGGCCGCCGGGCAGCTCGGCCCGCGCCGCGGTGAGCCGCAGCGACCAGGCCGTCCAGCCGGCCATCGCGAGCACCGACACCGGTGCGACCAGCCACGAGGGCAACCGGCGGGCGGCCACGCTGACCAGCACCGAGCCCACCGCCGCCCCGAGCACCAGCCAGGTCAGCAGCGGGCCGGCGTAGACCCGGCCGAGCGCCGCGCCGGCCAGCCCGATCATCGCGATCAGCGCCAGCGGCACCGGGACCGCCCGCAGCACCCGCACCAGCCAGACCGCCAGGAACGACAGCACCACCCCCAGCGCGCCGGTCCAGCCGCCCTGCCGGACCAGCCCGGTG
>NZ_JBPQTK010000142.1:0-14237 GCF_051386315.1 Micromonospora sp. URMC 107 | reverse complement strand
CCCCGCCTGAGGGGTATGCGGGGTTTTCTCGGATTCGCACCTCTTGCGAGGAACCTTCTCATACGGTGGCTATCAGAGGCTGCAAACCCATTTGTAGCTGGTCGCGCCGCTTCGGGTGGTGCGACCCCGTCTGGCAGCAGGAAAGGGCGGAAGGCTCTGATGTCCAACGACGTAACGACTCCCGACGGTGGCGCCCCCACGGGCGCACCGACCCGAGGGCGGCGCAAACTCTGGGTGGCTGCGGGCGTCGCCGGACTGACCGGCGTGGTCGGCCTGGCGGCACTGGGCGGCCTGGCCGCTCGCGACGACAAGTCCGGCGGCGTGGACCGGCTCTCGGACGCGCAGTCGTCAGCCCCGAAGCAGCACGTCAGCGACGCCGACACGGCCGACCCGGGCTCCGGCGAGGATGACGACAAGAACGGCGGCCAGGACGCCCGCGGTGGCCAGGACGACTGGCAGGACAAGGACTGGCAGGGCAAGGACGGCAAGGACTGGCAGGGCAAGAAGGGCAAGGACGGCCGCGACGGCAAGGACGGCAAGGACGGTCGCGACGGCAGGGACGCCAAGGAACTGCCGTGCGACACCGACGTGCTCATCGAGGCGGTCAACAGGGCCAACGAGGACAACGGCGGAGCGTTCAAGCTGGCCAAGGACTGCACCTACAAGTTCACCGAGCAGACCGCCAACAACGCCTTCCCCGTCATCGACCAGCGCATCACCATCCTGGGCAACAACTCGACGTTCTTCCACGACGGCACCGAGTTGTTCCGGTTCTTCGAGGTCGCCTCCGGCGGTGAACTGACCCTGAAGGACCTCACCCTCAAGGGCGGCCAGGTGACCGCCCCACCGCAGCTGCCCAGCCGCGCCAACGGCGGCGCCCTGCTCGTGCAGGAAGGCGGCGAGGCCACCCTCAAGCACACCAAGCTGGTCGACAACCGGGCCACCGGCACCGGCAACGGCGGCAACGGCGGCGCCATCTACAACCTCGGCGAGGTCGAGATCCACGACAGCACCCTCGCCGACAACCACGCCCGCGGCAACGGCGAGAACGGCGGCAACGGCGGCGCCATCTACAACGAAGGCGAACTGACCGTCCACGACTCCCGCATCGACAACAACACCGCCACCGGCACCGGCAACAGCGGCGGCGACGGCGGCGGCATCGCCAACCGCGACAACGGCATCACCACCATCGCCTACAGCCAGATCACCAACAACAAGTCCAGCAACGACGGCGGCGGCATCCACAGCGACGACGACGCCCGCCTCACCGTCACCCGCACCAAGATCGCCCACAACACCGCCTGCGACAACGGCGGCGGCATCTACAACGACGGCGACTCCACCATGCTGCTGGAACACGTCATCATCGCCGGAAACAAGGCCACCGACGACGGCGGCGGCGTCTTCCACGACAGCGACAACATCGCCACCATCAAGCACACCCTCTTCGCCGACAACACCGCCGGCGACAACGGCGGCGGCCTGTTCAACGGCGACACCCTGAACCTCTACGACAGCGAGTTCAAGGGCAACCACGCCGAACAGGGCGGCGCCATCTACAACGACAACAACGCCGTCCTCACCATCCGCAACAGCAAGATCGTCGGCAACTTCGCCGCCGAAACCGCCGGCGCGGGCGGCATCTTCAACGCCAACAACGCCACCGTCAACCTCGACAACAAGACCATCATCAAGAAGAACGAACCCCGCAACTGCACCAACGTCCCCGGCTGCGCCAACTGAACCACCACATAACGAAGGGATCCCTTCCCCCTTTGGTCCGGGGGAAGGGATCCCTTCCGTGCGGGCGCCCGTCCGGGCACGATCCCGCCTCGAAGGCTGCTGGCACGGGCGCCGGCCCGTGGCGGGTTTCCAGACCGGTCGAGACGACCCGCTGCTGCCGCGGTGCCCGTGGTGGGTTTCCGGACCGGTTGAGGTGACACGTGGCGTAAGCCGCCGGTTCGGCACGACTGCGGGGCCACACTCCTCGCCGTCCGGACCATCCCCCCTTGGTCCGTGTTACCCCTAACGTGGGTTCCTTTCGGATATGACCGTGAAGAGAAGAAGATTCTCATACGGTGGGCCTCAGTAGCTACAACCGATTTGTAGCCAGGGCAGCCCGCGGTGGCGGAGCCGCCCTGTCTGGTACGAGGAGAGAGCAGAGAGCTCCGATGTCCAACTACCTTCGCAAGAACGCCGAGAGCACCGCGCCGAAGAGCCGGCGCAAGCTGTGGCTCGCCACCGGCGTCGCCGGGTTGACCGGCGTGGTCAGCCTCGCCGGCGTCACCGCCGCGAGCAGCGCGGGCGCCGTCGGGGTCGACCGGCTCGCCGACCTGAAGTGGTCCACGGCCGAGCAGGTCGCCAGGGACGACGCCGCCGGCCGCGACGACCGTGCGGGCGAGACCGGCAAGGGCCAGGAGGGGCAGGACGCCCGCGGTGGCCAGGACGACTGGCAGGGCAAGGACGGCAAGGACTGGCAGGGCAAGAAGGGCAAGGACGGCCGCGACGGCAAGGACGGCAAGGACGGTCGCGACGGCAGGGACGCCAAGGAACTGCCGTGCGACACCGACGTGCTCATCGAGGCGGTCAACAGGGCCAACGAGGACAACGGCGGAGCGTTCAAGCTGGCCAAGGACTGCACCTACAAGTTCACCGAGCAGACCGCCAACAACGCCTTCCCCGTCATCGACCAGCGCATCACCATCCTGGGCAACAACTCGACGTTCTTCCACGACGGCACCGAGTTGTTCCGGTTCTTCGAGGTCGCCTCCGGCGGTGAACTGACCCTGAAGGACCTCACCCTCAAGGGCGGCCAGGTGACCGCCCCACCGCAGCTGCCCAGCCGCGCCAACGGCGGCGCCCTGCTCGTGCAGGAAGGCGGCGAGGCCACCCTCAAGCACACCAAGCTGGTCGACAACCGGGCCACCGGCACCGGCAACGGCGGCAACGGCGGCGCCATCTACAACCTCGGCGAGGTCGAGATCCACGACAGCACCCTCGCCGACAACCACGCCCGCGGCAACGGCGAGAACGGCGGCAACGGCGGCGCCATCTACAACGAAGGCGAACTGACCGTCCACGACTCCCGCATCGACAACAACACCGCCACCGGCACCGGCAACAGCGGCGGCGACGGCGGCGGCATCGCCAACCGCGACAACGGCATCACCACCATCGCCTACAGCCAGATCACCAACAACAAGTCCAGCAACGACGGCGGCGGCATCCACAGCGACGACGACGCCCGCCTCACCGTCACCCGCACCAAGATCGCCCACAACACCGCCTGCGACAACGGCGGCGGCATCTACAACGACGGCGACTCCACCATGCTGCTGGAACACGTCATCATCGCCGGAAACAAGGCCACCGACGACGGCGGCGGCGTCTTCCACGACAGCGACAACATCGCCACCATCAAGCACACCCTCTTCGCCGACAACACCGCCGGCGACAACGGCGGCGGCCTGTTCAACGGCGACACCCTGAACCTCTACGACAGCGAGTTCAAGGGCAACCACGCCGAACAGGGCGGCGCCATCTACAACGACAACAACGCCGTCCTCACCATCCGCAACAGCAAGATCGTCGGCAACTTCGCCGCCGAAACCGCCGGCGCGGGCGGCATCTTCAACGCCAACAACGCCACCGTCAACCTCGACAACAAGACCATCATCAAGAAGAACGAACCCCGCAACTGCACCAACGTCCCCGGCTGCGCCAACTGACGACAGTCACGCGACATCGGCCGCAACGGCGTCGGCTGACGCCAGGGACGGTCCGGCCCCCTTCCGCTCGGCGGAAGGGGGCCGGACACGTGTGACACCTACTGCTGGACGAAGACCGCCACGCTGCGGGCCGGCACGGTGAACGTGCCGCTGGCCCGGTCGAACGAGGCCGTGCGCAGCGTCTCGTCGGCCGAGGTCCGCAGCACCGGGTGCAGCGCGACGTCCGCCCCGCGCAGCCCGGTCAGCCGCTGCTGCGCCGTCTCGGCGGTGGCGTTGAAGACCACCGTCACCGACTTCCACCGCCCGTCGAGGCCTCGGCCGTCGAGCGTCATGGTGAGCACGCCGGGGGTCTCCGCCGCGCCGGAGAGGGGGAAGGCGACCCGCTTCTGCACCTGCTCCGCCGTGGTCAGCCCGAAGACCGGCGAGGAGCCCCGGATCTTCAGCAGCTCGCCGTAGCGGGCGTCCGCCAGGTTGATCGCCGCGCAGTCCGGCACCAGCGCCGGGTCGGCCAGCAGCGGCTTCGCGTACGGCCACTTGTCCCGGTTGTCCTGCTCGGGCGGCAGGCCGGCGCCGAAGCCGTTGCCCTGGGCGCAGTCCCAGCGGATCTGGTTGAACCAGTCGCCGGAGTTGTACGAGTTGCGGTCCAGCGACTTGGAGCGCAGCCGCTCGGTGCCGGTGGTGACGAACCCGGGCCCCTGCCCCATCACCACCGTGCTCAGCGCCAGCACCTGCATCCGGGCCCGGTCCGCCGCCGGGGTCTCCTGCGGCAGCTTGTACGCCAGCGCGTCGTACAGGATCTCGTTGTCGTGCGCGTCGACGTAGGTGACCGCCTCCCCCGGCGCGGCGGTGTAGCCGGCGGGCGAGCCGTTGTAGTCGACCTGCGCTCCGGTCACCTGCCGGCCCGACGAGTCCGTGAACCGGTACCCGCGCAGGTTGCCGGTGAGCCCCACCTTGATCAGGTCGTGCTGGTGCAGCAGGCGGGCCCGCTGCTCGGCCGTGGACCCGTTCACGGCGTCGCCGTTGGGATCGGTGAACAGGCCGGAGGCGAAGCCCTGCACCCGGGGGTTGGCGTCGAACGGCCCGCCCCCGCGCACCGCGTCGCGGAGCCGGTCGTTGAAGGTGCCGATCCCGGTGCCGGCCATGTTGGCCTGGGTGGCCTGCACGAACCGGGCGTCGTCGGCGACCTCGCCGAAGTTCCAGCCCTCGCCGTAGAGCAGGATCCTCTTCCCGTCCACGCCGTCGCGGGCGACGGTCAGCTCGTCGAGCGCCTCGCGTACGGCCAGGATGTTCGCCTTCGGGTGGTGGCCCATCAGGTCGAACCGGAAACCGTCCACCTTGTACGCGCGGGCCCAGGTGACGAGCGAGTCCACCACGAGCTTGCCCATCATGGCGTGCTCGGGGGCGGTGTTGGCGCAGCAGGTCGAGTTGGCGACGCTGCCGTCGTCGAGCAACCGGTGGTAGTAGCCGGGCACGATCTGGTCGAGCACCGACTTCGGGTCGGCGCCCGCCGCCGAGGTGTGGTTGTAGACGACGTCCATCACCACCCGCAGCCCGGCGCCGTTGACGCCGGCCACCATCTGCCGGAACTCGGTGGTGCGCCGCGCCCCGGCCGGGTCGACGGCGTAGCCGCCCTCCGGCACGGTGTAGTGCAGCGGGTCGTACCCCCAGTTGTAGCCGTCGGTGTCCGCCACGGCCGCGACGCACTTCTGCTGCTGCTCGGAGTCCGGGGGCAGCGCGGCCAGGTCGCAGGCCGGCTGCCGCTGGTCGGCGCGTCGCTCGGGGATCGTGGCGAAGTCGAACGCGGGCAGCAGGTGCAGGTGGGTCACCCCGGCGTCGCCGAGCGCCCTCAGGTGCCGCATGCCGGCGGTGCCCGGGTCGGTGAAGGCGAGGTAGGTGCCCCGCCGCTCGGTCGGCACCGTGCTGTCGGCGATCGAGAAGTCGCGCACGGAGAGCTCGGAGATCTGCACCTTCGTCGACGGCACCGCCGCTGGCTTGCGCAGCGACGCCCAACCAGCCGGCGCGAGCGCCGGGTCGGCGAGGTCCACGATCTGGCTGTGCGTGGAGTCGGGCGCCAGGGCCAGTGAGTACGGGTCGGTCACGGCGGCGGCGACCACCTTCTGCGTCGCCGGCTGCCACGCCTCGACCTGGTAGCGGTAGTACCTGCCGGTCCAGTCGCGGGCGCCGCGCACCGACCAGACGCCGGTGCGGTCGTCCCGGCGCATCGTCACCGTCCTCGGCGTCGCGGTCGGCGAGTCGAAGAGCTGCAACGACACCCGCCGCGCCGTCGGCGCCCAGACCGCGAGCGTCGGCACCCCGCCGGCGAAGGTCGGCCCGAGCCTCGCGTCGGTGGCCCGGGCGTAGACGTCGTCGAGCACGCCGGGGATCTGCACACCGGTGGCGGCGAGCAGGGTGCCCGCGGCGTCCCGCTCGGTCACCAGGAGCTGCCCGCGCAGGGCCGCCGGGACCTTCGCCAGGTCCCGCCGGTCGAGCGTGAAGCCGCGGTGCGCCCACAGGTGCGGGAAGGCCGCGCGCTGGGCCTCGGTGAGCCCGTTGCGCTGCGCGGTCAACGGCAGCGTCGTGTACGTCCCGGCGAGGTCGCCGTCGGCGACGGTCACCCCGCCGGCCGGGGCGGCGACGAGGGCGTACGTCCTGCCGTCGGTGGGTCCGGTCCGCCAGGCGACGGTGGAGCGGTCGATCCAGTGCGCCTTCTGCTTCGTGATGTCGACGTCCCGGGCGGTGGCGGACGCGGTGGACGGCAGCAGCCGGCCGGGCGTGCCGGCGAGCAGCCACACCTCGCGGCCGGCGCTGGCGAAGTCGAGCCGCTGGTCGGTCGGCAGGTCCTTCTCGTCCCCCTTGTGAATGATGTAGCTCAGCCCGGTCGCCCCGGCGGCCAGCGGCACCTGGAAGACCGCGCCGTAGGCGTCGACGCGGGCCGGGGCGAGCGGGGTGGCCCAGTCCGTCGGGTTGGCCGCGCCGTCCCACAGGTGCAGGCCCCAGCCGTCGTAGTTGCCGTCGGCACGGCGGTAGTGGATGACGGCGGTGCCGTCGGAGACCGGCGGGTCGGGTTCGCCGGTGGCGGCCTGCCTGCTCGGATAGGTCGCCGGGTCGCCCTGCTTGATCCACACCTCGCCGGTCTGCGTCACGTCGATCGTCCGATCCTGTCCGACGTCCTTGTTCCCGGCCTTGTCGACCACCAGAAAGCCGACCGACTTCGCGCCCGGCTTGAGCTTGACCCAGGCGAACCGACCGTAGGAGTCCTCCCCGGCGAACGGCTGTCCCTTGGGCCACTCGGTGGCGTACGCGGGGTCGATGTCGCCCCAGGCGTAGAGGCTCCAGTCGTCGTAGCCGCCGGCGGGGCGCTGGTAGTGCACCACGGCCCAGTCGCGGGAGGCGGACTGCGCCGGGGTGCCTACGGTCGCGGTGGACCGGGTGCTCGCGGTGCGGCCCTTCCCGTCGCGGACGACGGCCTTGTACTCCACCTTCGTGCCGCCGGCCAGCCCGGTCAGGTCGTGGTGCACCGTGTACGGGGCCCGGTCGGCGCTGCCGAGCAGCGTCCACCTGCCGCCGGCCACGCGGGCGGCGACGGTGACGGTGGCCAGCGGGTCGCCGGTGACCTGGGCGGTGACGGCGGCCTTCGTGGCGACGGGCTCGCCGGGCGCCGGGGCGGTGATCGTGATCCGGGGCGCGGCGTCGGGCAGCGCGATCGGCGTGCCGGCGCGGTGCACCACGGCCGACAGCGGCGGCACGGTCAGCGTGAGCTTGCCGTCCGCGCCGGCAACCGGGGCGGCCGATCCGCCGTACACGCCGGTGAAGGTGGCGCCGGCCGACCAGGTGTCCACGGTGACAGTCTGCGCGGTCGCGGCGTTGTTCACCGCCACGACGTACTCGGTGCGCTGCTTCGGGTCGATCCGGGAGAACGCGAAGACGCCGGGGCCGTCGGCGGCGTAGCGGCCGACCTGCACGCCGTCACGCAGCGCCGGGTGCGCCTGGCGCAGCGCGCCCAGCTCGGCGATGGCCCGGTAGAGCGGGTGGCTGCGGTCGAACTGGTCGCTGGCGTGCGTACGGTCGGTGCCGAGCAGGTCGTCGTCGAGGTAGTCGGGCGTGCGGGAGGCGAACATGTCCTGCCGGGCGTCCTTGTCCCCGCCCGGGCCGGTGAAGCCCTGCTCGTCGCCGGAGTAGACCACCGGCTGGCCGCGGGTGAGGAACATCAGCTCGTGGGCGAGCCGGTCGCGGCGCAGGTGGGTGGCCGGGTCGGTGCCGCCGCCGGCGATGAACGAGCCGATCCGGCCCATGTCGTGGTTGCCGAGGAAGGTGGTCAGCCGGCTCGCGTCGGTGTCCCGCGCGCGGTAGAGGTCGTCGCGGGCGTACACGTCGGCGAGCGCCTTCGCGGAGCCGTCGCCGGCGGTGTAGCCGCGCGCCGCCTCCTGGAAGGCGAAGTCGAGGGTGGCCGGCAGGCCGCCGCGCCGCACGTAGGTCGAGGTGATCTCCGGGTCGGCGCTGTAGACCTCGCCGAACATGAAGAAGTCCTTCTTGCCGGCACGGTCCGCGGCGCGCTCGATGCCCTGGCTGAACTGCGGCCAGAAGTCGAGGTTGGCGTGCTTGACGGTGTCCAGCCGGAAGCCGTCCACGCCGGTGGACGCCACCCAGTCGGAGTAGACCTTGGTCAGGCCCCGCACCACCTCGGGGCGCTCCGTCCACAGGTCGTCCAGGCCGAAGAAGTCGCCGTACTCGCTGTTCTCCCCGGCGAAGGTGGAGTCGCCCCGGTTGTGGTACATCGTCGGGTCGTTCAGCCAGGCCGGGACCTTGACCTTCGCGTCGGCCGGGTTCGCGAACGTCGGGGTGTACGGGAACGACGTCGTGTCCACCCTGGGGAAGCCCCGGCTGCCGTCGGCGTAGTTGCGGTCCTCGAAGGGGCGCCCCTGCGCGTCGGTGAAGGGGGAGGTCGCCTTGTCCACGTAGCTGTACTTGTCCTCGGCGTACGTGATGACGTCGGCGGTGTGGTTGACGATGACGTCGAGATAGACCTTGATCCCCCGCCGGTGGGCGAGCGCGACCAGGCGCTTGAGGTCCTCGTTGGTGCCGAAGTGCGGGTCGACCTGGGTGAAGTCGGTGATCCAGTAGCCGTGGTAGCCGGCGGAGACGTCGGCCCCGGTGCCCTGCACGGGACGGTTCTTGAAGATGGGGGCGAGCCAGATGGCCGTCGTGCCGAGCCCCTCGATGTAGTCGAGCCGGTCCATGACGCCCTTGAGGTCGCCGCCGTGGTAGAAGCCCTTGTCCTCCGGGTCGAGGCCGGTGGAGAGGCGGTCCCCGGTGAGGCCGCCGGTGTCGTTGCGCCGGTCGCCGTTGGCGAACCGGTCCGGCAGGACGAAGTAGAACTGCTCGGCGCGGGCCTGGCGGCCTCCGGCGGAGAGCAGCGCCTCCGCCGAGGGCTCGGTGCGCCACTGCGCGGCCCCGGTGGTGACCAGCGGGCCGGTGCCGTCGGGGGCGTCGGCACCGAGCTGGCGCACCGCCAGCGGGGTGCCGACGAGGGTGAGGGTGAGCAGGGAGACGAGGGCGAGCAGGGCCTTGCGCGGTATCGGCGGGGGTTTCATCGACGCCTTCCTCTGGTCGCTGACTGGCCCGCACGCTAGCTCTTGCCGAAACGTTCTGCAATACCTTGCAAACAAAGTCGTAACACGGCAGGGCACTTGCAAAAGGAACGGCCCGGCGGGTCCGCGCCGGGCCGTACGGGACAGGGGCTGGCTAGACGCGGCAGGCGGTGCCGTCGACCGTGCAGCTCGTCGGGCGGCTCTGCGTGCCCTGGACGTAGAACCGCAGCGTGGCCGACGTGCCGGCGGGCAGGTCGGCGCCGCTGCGGTAGGTGAAGCCGTCGTCGATCCGCTGCGCCGTCCCCTGTGGCGCGCTCTCGATCCACGCGCTGCCCAGCCGCGCTCCCGGGAAGGTCAGCCGCGCCGTCCAGTCCCGGCCGGCCGACGACGTGTTGCTGACCAGCACCTCCCCGACGAACCCGTCCGCGTACGACTCCACGACCCGGTACCGGCCGGTCAGCGCGGACGCCGACGACGACGGCGGCGCGACCAGCGCCGTCTCCTCGCTCCCGCTGGGGGTCGGGGACGGCGGGCTGCTGCTGCGCTCGGGCGTGGACCGCGTCGGGGTGGGCCGGGCGGTGGAGCGGCCGGACGACGTGGCCGGCGCCCGGGGCGAGCGCGTGGCCGTCGGGCTGGTCGCCGACGGCTCCGGGTCGGCCAGGCCGACGGTCGGCAGCGGCGGGCCGGGCTGCGCGTCGAACGCGGGGCCCCGCCCCCGGTAGGTGCCGAGCGCGATGGCCAGCAGGACCACCATCACCACGACGCCGACGGACACCACGATCCACGGCGAGGACGCGATGGCGGTCGTGCCGTAGGACTTGCTCGATGTTCGGCGCGTGCCGGACATGCCCCTCCTCCCGCGGTCGTCCGGGGCAGCGTAGCCGCCCGTGGCGACATGGTGCGACCGTCCGGGCGCGCCGCGTACGGTGCGGCGCGGGCGCGGTCGCCGCCGCCGGAGGGCGTGCGGGGTCCGGCCGGCGGTCAGGCGCTGCGCAGGACGGTGCAGATGACCGGACCGTCGTCGGTGGCGCGCAGCAGGTAGCGGTAGCGCTCGCCGGGGACCGCCCGGCCGTGGCTGTCCAGGAACTCCCACTCCACGGTCACCATGGTCAGCAGCGCCGACATCGGCTGCACGTCCTCGATGGCCGCGTGCGCCGCGACCAGCTCGCGCTCCTGGTAGTCGGGGGCCGCGCCCACGAAGGACAGTGCCACCGCCGCCGGCGAGGTGAACGAGAAGCTGTACGTGTCAGCCACCACCATCCCCGGCAGGGCGTAACAGCCGGCGATGGCGGGCACGTCGCCGGTGGTCAGCGCCACGCCGTACCGGTCGAAGAAGTCGGTCAGCGTGTCCAGATCGGTCGAGGCTCTCACGGGGACAGCAATTGCCGGCCGGACGGCGGGCCAAACCTCAGCGCGGCGGGATGCGCACCTCGATCTCGGACCCGAGCCGGGCGCCGCCCGCGAGGCCGAGGTCGTCGCCGCTCCAGAACCGGCCCGGGTCGTACCAGTTGGGACGCCGCCCCGCCGGCAGCAGCCCCATCGCCTCGTAGGTCACCGCCACCACCTCCGCGCAGTACGCCGTCTCCAGTGCACGGTCGCGCACGGCGGCCCCGGCGCGGCCGGGCGCGGGTGTCCCGGCGCGGCCGGGCGCCGGAGTAGGGGGGTGCTCCCCGTCGCGGCCGCGCAGGGCCGGTACCCGCACCGCCGGGACCCGGCCCCGCAGCCAGCGCCAGGCGAGCTGGGCGGTGGACGGGAACGGGGTGCCGTCCAGGCGGGCGACGGTCTGCAGCACCGCCTTCTCCATCTCCGCGTCGACCGGCGGGTCGAGCTGGCGCAGCCAGGCCCGCTGGCCGTACCGGTTGGCCCAGACGCAGACCGCGTCGCGCAGGTCGTGCAGCTGCACGCCGCGCTGGTGGGTGCCCGTCCACATGTCCGGCAGCGACCTGCCGAGCTCGGCGTGCCACATCAGGGGTGGCATGTCGTCCAGCACGACCGCCATGCCGACGTGGTTGACCGGGCTGTTGGTGGTCAACTGGATGGCCCGGTCGGGCACGCTGCGGCCCCGGAACACCCACACGTCGCCGGTGCGGGTCAGATCCACGGCCTCGTCCAGGCTGATGCTCATGGGGGTCTACCCTAGGCCGATGCGGCAACGGATGCGGTGGTGGAAGGTGCTCGGGCTGGCCGGACTCGCCGGCGTCGCGGCGTCGGGCGTGGTCATCGCCCGCGCGGAACGGCGGCGCCGGGCGTACACCCCGGAGGAGATCCGGGCCCGGCTGCGCGACCGGCACGCGGAGGCGACGACGCCCGCCGACGACGCCCGCTGAGCGCCGCCGACGTCAGTCGACGTCGTGGTGGTTGCGGTCCCAGCGCCCGCCGACGGGCGGCGTGTCGAGCCGGACCGCCCCGGCCGCGTTGCCGGCGAGGTCGTTGTCCTCGATCCGGCAGGAGACGCAGCTGCCGGCCGGGGTGATCCAGAGCCCGTAGGTCTGGGTCTGCTCGTCGCGGTGGTCCCAGATCCGGTTGCCGCGCACGGTGGCCGAGTCGAACGGCGCGTTGACGGTGATGCCGGCCCGGACCGGCGGGGCCGCCGGCAGTTCGTACGACGCTCCGGGCGGCGGCGTGTCCTCGTTCCAGCCGGTCGGGGAATCCGCCCGCACCTCGGCGAGGGCGAGGTCGGTGGCGGTGTTGGACACCACGACCGCCGTGCGTGACCCGACCCGCACCACCTTGCCCCGGTGCCCGTCGTGCGGCCAGTGCGCCGTCAGGTCGGTGACGGACCGGTGGTGGTAGCGCACCGAATCGCCCCGGCCGCTGGTGGCCGGGGCGCACCGCCGGCCGTTGTTGCGGATCCGGTTGTTCACCACGATCGCGTCGGTCATCGGCCGGTCGATCCGGATCGCGTCCAGGCCGTTGTCCCAGAACTCGTTGCCGTCGACGACCACGTCCGCCGCCGCGCCCTGGTAGCCGTGCCCCAGGTCGTGCTCATGGTAGCCGTACGCCCCGTTGGCGCTGATCCGGTTCCCGCGCACCGTGTACGGGCCGGGCGTGTTGCCCATGCTGATCCCGTCGCGGACGTTGCGGTCGATGACGCAGTCGCTGAGGATGCCGCCCCGGCCGGCGACGCCCGCCGTGCCGTTGCCGGAGACGTCGAAGCCCGCTTCCAGGTTGCCGGTCAGGGTGCAGGCGGAGACAATCAGGCCGTCGGCGCCCCAGTCGGAGATGCCGAACCGGTTCGCCTGGCTGTGGCAGCCGACGATGCGGTAGCCGCGCGGCGGCGTCCAGTGGTCCTTCTGCAGTTCGAGGAAGATCCCGTTCGTGCCGTTGCCGACGGCGGTGCAGTTGGCGATGGTGAGGCGCTCCACGTCGCCCCACCCGCCGATGCCGACGCCGATGCCCGCGCCGCCCATCTCCTCGCCGTTGTCCAGCCGTCCGCACCCGACCACCACGACGCCGTCGATCAGGCTGTCCTGGAGGAAGTCGCAGCCGAGGCCGGTGGCGCCGGTGTGATGGATGTAGAGGTTGCGGAAGACGCCGCGCACGACGTACTGGAGGCCGAGCCCCTTGGTGAGGTAGTTGTACTCGACCATCGCCACGCCGGAGCCGTCGATCTCGAAGTCCGCGAAGGTGCAGTCGGCGATGTGCCGGTCGCGGCTCGCACCGTGCTGCACCGTGGTCCAGAAGGCCAGCGGGGTCGGGTCCGCCCGGTTTCCCTCGTTGCTGAGCAGGAACCGCGTCGCCCCCGGCCCCGCGCCGACCAGCGACACCCCGCTGCGCCAGACCGTGCCGGCGTCCCGGATCGAGTAGATCCCCGGCGGGCAGTAGATGACCCGGGCCCGCCCGTCGGCGGCGTAGCCCTCGCCGAGGCGGTCGACCAGGGCCGACAGCGCCGGCTGGTCGTTCGTCACGCCGTCGCCGCGCAGCCCGAACTCCCGCGCGTCGCACCACAGGGGCGCGCCGGCGACCGGGGTTAGCCGCTGCGCGGCGGTGGACAGGCCCTGGCGCGGCATCCGATCCTCCTCCTCCGACGTCCGGTCGTCCGCCGGTGACCGGCGCATTCCCGCCGCGCCCGTGCGGAAACGCGCTACCCGGCCGGCGTGGGCCGGTCCGACGGCGCGGTCGCCGAGGGGCCGGGGTCCGCGTCGGTGCCGACCGTCGCGCCGCTGCGGCGCACCGCCTCCGCCAGCGCCCCGGCGGTACGTCCCACGAGCGCGCCGCCGTCGTCGAGCAGCAGCAGAGGCCGCTGGATCAGCTCCGGGGCGGCCACCATCGCCTCGATCCAGCGCGGCTCGGCCGCCTCGTCGCGCGGCCAGTCGGCCATGCCGAGGGCCACCGCGGCCGGCTCCTGCGTGCGGCAGACGTCCCAGGGGCGCGCGTCGAGCCGGCGCAGCACCTCGGTCAGCTCCGCCGCGCTCGGTGGCCGGTCCAGGTACGGGCGCACCGCGTACCCCACCCCCGCCTCGTCGAGGGCGGTACGGGCGGCGGCGCACTTCGAGCAGGACGGGTTGTTCCAGATCTCCATGCCGGCCATGGTCGCAGTTGCCCCGCCTCCGGCGGATGTGCGGTTGGGGCGTCCTGTCCGGTTAGGGGCGACCCGGTCGGGCGGCCCGTCCGGTTTGCGAGGTCTGCGGTGGCGGGCGCCACCGGTCCGGCGGGCATGGGTCGGGGGCCCGGGTCGTTGTAACCATCGTGAGCGCGTGACCCCCCGGGCCCTTCGGCGGCCGGGGTCGACGGTCGGAATGCCGGCCGGGCCCGCGTCGTTACATCCCCCGGACGCGCCCCACCCCTCGTCGAGGGCGCACCCCTGGTTTTTCGACCTTTCCTTTCCGCGGCGCACCCGCCCCCCTTGGCGTGTGTCGCGTACCCCCGATCGAAAGGTGCCGACCATCATGCGTACCGACATCTTCCGCAAGACCGC
>NZ_JBPQTK010000141.1:0-14333 GCF_051386315.1 Micromonospora sp. URMC 107 | reverse complement strand
CCGGGGGGTGGGGTCGGGTCAGCCGGCCAGGTGGGACCAGTGGGGTTCCAGGTCGCGCCAGGGTCCCTGGGCGGCGACCGTGCCGGAGCGGAGGACCACGACGTGGTCGGCCCGGACCAGGGCGGCGCGCTTCGAGGTCGAGCCCACCACGGTCACCCCGTGCTCGCGCAGCGCCTGCCACAACGCCAGCTCGGTGGTGACGTCCAGCGCCGAGGACACGTCGTCGGCCACCAGCAGCTCGGTACGCGGGGCGAGCGCCCGGGCCAGCGCGAGGCGCTGCAACTGCCCGCCCGAGAGCCGGGTGCCCTTGTGTCCGATCAGCAGCCCGAGCCCGCCCCCGGCCGCCGCCAGGTCGTGGTCGAGCTGGGCGGTCGACACCGCCGCCGCGGCGTCCACCCGGTGGCCGAGGGTGATGTTGTCCGCCACCGTGCCGGAGAGCACCCGGGGCAGCTGGCCGACGTAGCCCACCTGGTGAGGGCGCAGGAACAGCTCCGGTTCGGTGACGGGATCGCCGTTCCAGGTCAGCCGGCCGGTGTGCGGCGCGATGCCGGCGAGTGCCCGCAGCAGCGACGACTTGCCCGAGCCGACCGGGCCGACGACCAGCACCAGTTGACCGCGTTCCACCGTCAGGTCGACGTCGCGTACGGCCACCGTCCCGTCGGTGTGCCGGACGCCGAAGCCGGTCAGCTCCAGCCGGCGCAGCGGATGCCGGGGCGGCACGACGGGTGCCGGGGCGACGCCCGCGCGGAGGTCCACGTCCGGCACCGGTGCCGAGTACGCCTCCACGCCGGTCATCGCCACCGTCCGCCGGGTCCACACCCGCGCCGACGGGATCTGCGAGATCAGCGACGCCGTCGTCCAGGCGAACCAGCGGGCGGCGGCCAGGGTGGCGACCGCGACCAGCGTGGCGCCGGCCGACAGGTGCCCGGCCAGGAACAGCGCCCACGCGCCGATCGGCAGCAGGCCGCTGACGAGCGACGGGGTCGACCGGGACCAGACCTGCACCGAGATCTCCCGGCGTTGCCGGTCGCTGCGGACCACGTCGAGGTCGGCCAGGTGGGCCAGCACCGGGCGGGTGGCCCCGGCGAGTTTGACCGTACGGGCGGCCGACAGCGAGGAGACCAGCGCGGTGGCGAACGCGGCCCGCGCCGCGACGGTGGCCCGCGCGGAACGTTCCAGGTTGGGGCCGAACAGCGTCGCGGCGAGCCCGGAGACCAGCATCGTGCCGGCGAAGAAGAGCCCCGGCACCACGCTGCCGGTGACGGCGGTCATCGCGACCAGGAGCAGGAGCGAGATCCCCTGGTCCATCAGGTTGTCGGCGAGCTGCACCACCCGCTCGGTGTCGCCGCCCTGGGCCACCACCTCGGCCGGCGTGTGCCCGCTGACCCGGCGGGGCCCGGTCTGGCCGTGCACCAGGCGCAGGCTGATCCGCAGCATCTGCCGGACCCACCACTGCGGGAACCACCGGCCGGTGAGGTACGGCACGGGCAGGGTCACCAGCAGGCCGGCGACGATCCCCAGCGCCGGCTTCCACGGGTCACCGACGCCGTCGACCAGGTCGGCCCAGAGCCAGGGCAGCACCGGCCCGTCCAGCCCGAGGATCACGAGCAGCAGGAAGAACGAGAGCGAGGCCAGCCCGTACCGCGCGTCGTTGACGCACAGCCGCAGGATCTCCCGCAGCCCCCGCAGCCCTCGCGGGGACGTCGGGGCCGACTCCCCGGGGTCGCCGGATCCGCCCCCGCCCGCCCGGCCCTCGGCCGACCCGGCCGGCGGCGCGACCGAAGCCTCCGGCGCGGACACGGCCGGCGCGACCGAAGCCCCCGTCGAAGGCGGGACGGCCGGCGGGGCGGCCTCGGCCGGGACGGTGGGCGGCCACGGGTCCGAGGGGCCGGTCAGCAGGTCCAGCCCGCCGGACCGGCCCCCCGGCGCCGCGTGGGCGTACGCGGTGGCGTGGCTGGTGGCGAGCAGCTGGGCGAAGCGTTCCGAGGAGTGCAGCGGCCCGGCCTCGACCACCGCGCCGTCGGCCATCACCACCACCTCGTCGCAGCGGCGCACCGAGGAGAGCCGGTGGGCGATGACGACGCCGATCCGGTCGCGCAGCAGCCGCTCGGTGGCCCGCTGCACCCGTGCCTCGGTCACCGGGTCGAGGCGGGCGGTGGCCTCGTCGAGGATCACCACGTGCGGGTCGCGCACCAGGATCCGGGCGAAGGCGACCAGCTGCTCCTGGCCCGCCGAGAGCACGTGCCCGCCGTCGCCCAGCCGGGTGTCCAGGCCGTCGGGCAGCTCGGCGATCCAGCCGTCCAGCCCCAGCTCGCGCAGCGCCCTGGCGGCGGCGTCGAGCAGGTCCGGATCGAACAGCGCGACGTTCTCGGCGAGGGTCCCGGCGAGGATCTCGGTGCGCTGGGGCACCACGGCGATCCACCGGCGCAGCGCCTCCACGTCGAGGTCGCACACGTCGTCGCCGGCCAGGAAGACCGTGCCGGGCGGCACGTCGACGGCCCGGGTCAGCACCTTGGCCAGGGTTGACTTGCCGGAGCCGGTCCGGCCGACCAGGGCGTAAGACCGGCCCCGGGTGAAGGTCAGGTCGACGTCGCGCAGCGCGGGGCCGCGCCCGTCGTCGGCACCCGCGTAGCGGAAGGTGAGGCCCCGCACCACCAGGTCCCCCTCGGCCGGGGCGGCCCCGCCCACGGGCTCCTGCGGGGAGTTCGCCAGCAGTTGCACCCGGCCCCACGCGCCGAGGGCGTACTGGAGTTCGGGGACCATCCGGCTGACGTGCTCGACGGTCATGCCGAATCCGATGGCGAGCAGCCAGACCGCGGTGAGCCGGGCGCCGTCGACCCGGCCGGTGACCAGCGCCCACGCGCCGCCGAGCACCACGGCTGCGATCCCCACCCGGATGGCGCCGGCGGCCACGGTGGTGACCTCGGCGGACATCCGCCACACCCGCACCCCACGGCGGAGCACCTCGGCGGCCCGGCGGGCGTAGAGGCGCAGCACGTACGGCCGGGCCAGGCTGGTGCGCACGTCGTCCTGGCCGTGGATGGCCTCCTCCATCACCGCGGCGAGGTCGGACCAGGCCTCCTCCTCGGCCATCCGGGCCGGGCCGATCCGCGCGGTGGGCTTGCGCAGCCCGGCGGCCAGCAGCGCGGAGAGCAGCAGCATCCCGACGCCGGCCGGCCACCACACCGCGAGGGCGACGACGGTCGACAACACGCCCGCCGCCAGCCCCTGGACGATCCGCACGCCCTGGTTGCGCAGCGCGGCAGCGACCTGGTAGACGTCGCCGTCGATGCGGT
Organism: Micromonospora sp. URMC 107; assembly: GCF_051386315.1. Lineage (NCBI taxonomy): Bacteria > Bacillati > Actinomycetota > Actinomycetes > Micromonosporales > Micromonosporaceae > Micromonospora > Micromonospora sp. URMC 107. Next base: position 11,037 of record NZ_JBPQTK010000141.1, on the reverse strand, counting down.
CGAGCAGTTCGCCGACCGGGGTGGTCTCCAGGGTCGGCAGGTCCTGCCCGAGCGCGACCCGGCACAGCCGGCGCCGCACGTCGGCGGACCAGTCGGCGGTCAGCCCGGCCATCAGCAAACTCACCGCGAGGTCGGTCAGGACGGCGGCGACCAGCGCCACGGCGAGCAGCGCGAAGAACCCGGTGGCGCGGTGCACCAGCACCGGGCCGGCCAGCGCGGCGGCGGCGGCCTGGCCACCTGCGCCGAGCACGATCAGGCAGGTCACGATCGCCATTCGGCGGGGCGAGGTGGCCCACAGGTCCCGGAGCAGACGCATGACGGAGTCCCTTCCGAAGACCGGGGCGGAGCATCCAGCCTGGCCGGTGGAGCCGGCCCGCTCAACGCATTTACCGCTCGTTCACCTGGTCCGATGCCGGCGACGAGGGCCATGCCGGCCGGCGGCCGGTGCGCACGCCGGGGGCCGGCGGGTCAGAAGAGCACGGTGGCGAGCGTGCCGACCGGGCGGAAGCCGCAGCGCTCGTAGACGCGGCGGGCCGGCAGGTTGAAGTCGTTGACGTAGAGGCTGACGGTCGGGGCGACCCGCAGCAGCGTGTCGCGCACCACGGCCGCCATCGCCGCCGACGCGATGCCCCGGCCCCGCCAGTCGGGGGCCACCCAGACGCCCTGCACCTGGGCGGTCCGCCGGGTCACCACCGCCAGCTCGGCCTTGAAGACCACCTGACCGTCGACGAACCTGGCGTACGCCCGCCCGGTCCGGACCAGGTCGGTGACCCGCCGCCGGTAGCCGCGCCCGCCGTCGTCGGCGAGCGGCGACACGCCCACCTCCTCGGTGTACATCGCCACCGCCGCCGGGAAGAGCCGGTCGATCTCGCTGGCGCGCACCCGCCGCACCTCCGGGTCCGCCCGCAGCGCCGGCAGCGCGTCGGTCGCCAGCAGGGGCTGGTTGGGGCGTACGTCCCGGGCCGGCCCCCAGACGGCGGAGAGCCGGTCCCAGAGGCCGAGCACCGCATCGGCCCGGCCCACGATCGACGAGCAGAGCCGCTCCTCGCCGGCGAGCAGGTCGGCGTAGGCGGCGACGGCCGGCTCGGTGGCGAGCACGGGGGTGACGTTGCCGCCGAGCCAGCAGATCGACTCCAGGTTGCGGCGGCTGCCGTAGCCCAGCACCCGCCCCTCGGCGCGCCACCAGGCCAGGCCGCGCGCGGTGATCCGCTCGGCGACCTGCGCGCCCGCGAACGGGTCGAGGTCGAGCAGCCGCTCGACCGCGCGGCGCTCCGACTCCCCCAGTTGCCGTACCGGCACCGTCAGCACGGATACCAGCCTGCCAGATGCGCCCCGTGCCGCGCCGGTCGAGTGACGAGTGGGACTACGACACCGTTGCCGGTCGGGGCACGGGGCGCGACGGCGCGACGGGTCAGTGCACGGTCACGGTGGCGCCCGGGAGCAGGCCGCGCAGCTCCTCGGGCAGCTCGGCGCCCATCTCGTCGGCGATGCGCAGCGCCTCCTCGATCAGCGTCTCCACGATCTGCGCCTCGGGCACGGTCTTGACCACCTTGCCCTTGACGAAGATCTGGCCCTTGCCGTTGCCGGAGGCGACCCCGAGGTCGGCCTCGCGGGCCTCGCCCGGGCCGTTCACGACGCAGCCCATCACCGCGACCCGCAGCGGCACCGGCAGCCCCTCCAGGCCGGCGGTGACCTCCTCGGCGAGCTTGTAGACGTCGACCTGGGCGCGACCGCAGGACGGGCAGGAGACGATCTCCAGGCCCCGCTCGCGCAGCCCGAGCGACTCCAGGATCTGGTTGCCGACCTTGATCTCCTCCACCGGCGGCGCCGACAGGGAGACCCGGATCGTGTCACCGATCCCCTCGGCCAGCAGCGCGCCGAAGGCCACCGCCGACTTGATGGTGCCCTGGAAGGCCGGGCCGGCCTCGGTGACGCCCAGGTGCAGCGGGTAGTCGCACTTCTCGGCGAGCTGACGGTAGGCCCGGATCATCACCACCGGGTCGTTGTGCTTGACCGAGATCTTGATGTCGCGGAAGCCGTGCTCCTCGAACAGCGAGCACTCCCACAGCGCCGACTCGACCAGCGCCTCGGCGGTGGCCTTGCCGTACTTGGCGAGCAGCCGCTTGTCCAGCGAGCCGGCGTTGACGCCGATCCGGATCGGCACGCCCGCGTCGCCGGCCGCCTTGGCGATCTCCTTGACCTTGTCGTCGAACTGGCGGATGTTGCCCGGGTTCACCCGGACCGCCGCGCAGCCGGCGTCGATGGCGGCGAAGACGTACTTCGGCTGGAAGTGGATGTCGGCGATCACCGGGATCTGCGACTTCTTCGCGATCGCCGGCAGCGCCTCCACGTCGTCCTGGCTGGGCACCGCGACCCGGACGATCTGGCAGCCGGACGCGGTCAGCTCGGCGATCTGCTGGAGCGTGGCGTTGACGTCGGAGGTGAGGGTGGTGGTCATCGACTGCACCGACACCGGCGCGCCCCCACCGACCGGGACCGAGCCGACCATGATCTGGCGGCTGAGCCGACGCGGGGCGAGCGGCGGGGGCGGCACGGCGGGGATACCGAGACTGACAGCGGTCACTTCAGGCACTCACCTTGAGAAGAGCGTGATCGGGTTGACGACGTCCGCGGTGATGGTCAGCAGCGTGAACACGCCACCGATCAGGATCACCGCGTACGTGAAGGGCATGAGCTTGAGGTAGTCCACGCGGCCGGGGTCGGTGCGGCCGATCCGGGCGTAGAGCCAGGAGCGGGCCCGCTCGAACCAGGCGATGGCGATGTGCCCGCCGTCGAGCGGCAGCAGCGGCAGCAGGTTGAACACGCCGATGAAGAAGTTCAGCGAGACGAAGAGCATGAAGAACAGCAGCCAGGCGTCGTTCTCCACCGCCTCGCCGCCGAGCCGGCTGGCGCCGACCACGCTGATCGGGGTGTCGATGTCCCGTTCGCCGCCGGTGATCGCCGTCCAGAGGGCCGGGACCTTCTGCGGGATGCGCTTCATCGCCTCGAAGGTGTTGACGGCCATGTCGCCGGTGAAGTCGGCGGTCGCGCCGAACGCGCCGACCGGCCCGTACGTCACCCGGGTCGGGGTGCTGGGGACGAGGCCGACGCCGAGCGCGGCGACCGGGGCGACCTGGCCCTTCGGGTCGTCGAGCGGGGGCCGCTGGGTCTGCGCGAGCACCGTGCTGGCCGTGGCCGGCTGGCCGTCGCGGACGTACGCGATCTGCGCCGTGTCGCCCGGCTTGAGGGTGCGCAGGGTGGTGAGCAACTGCCCGTAGTCGTTGATCGGCGTGCCGTTGATCGCGGTGATCCGGTCGCCGTCGCGCAGCTGCGCCTGGGCGGCGGGGCTGGCCGGGTCGGCGGTGGTGCACTCGCGCAGCGTGTTCTCCGGGACCACGCACTTCGACAGCTGGATGACCGCCGGCTCCTTGCGGATCTCGGCCTCGGTGCTCGGGAACTTCGGGTTGGGCAGACCCGCGGTGACCGCGATGATCCAGAGGGCCACCAGGGCGAGGGCGAAGTGGGTGGCCGACCCCGCCGACATCACGATCGTCCGCTTCCACACCGGGAACCGCCACATGGCGCGCGGCTCGTCGGCCGGGTCGACGTCGTCGTCCTGGGGGGTCATCCCGACGATCTTGCAGAAGCCGCCGAGCGGGATGCCCTTGATGCCGTACTCGGTCTCGCCCCGCTTGAACGACCAGAGCGTGGGGCCGAAGCCGACGAAGTAGCGGGTGACCTTCATGCCGAAGGCCTTGGCGGTGAGCATGTGCCCCGCCTCGTGCAGGCTCACCGAGATGAGGATCGCGAGGGCGAAGAGCACCACCCCGAGCAGGTACGCCATCAAGCTCCTTCCACCGAACCCGCGATGATGATCTCCTGCGCATGCGCGCGCGCCCACGACTCCGCCGCGAGCACGTCCTCGACGGTACCCGGTTCGTCGAAATCGGGAGCGTCCTCCACCACCCGCCGGAGGGTGTCGACGATGCCGAGGAAGGGCAACCGGCCGGCCACGAACGCGGCCACGCACTCCTCGTTCGCCGCGTTGTAGATCGCCGGGCGGCAACGCCCGGCCTCGCCGGCGGCCTTGGCCAGTGCGACCGCCGGGAACGCCTCGTCGTCCAGCGGCGCGAACTCCCAGGTGTGGGCCTTCGTCCAGTCGACGGCGGCGGCGGCGTCGCCGACCCGGTCGGGCCAGCCGAGGCCCAGCGCGATCGGTAGCCGCATGTCCGGCGGGCTGGCCTGGGCGAGGGTGGACCCGTCCACGAACTCGACCATCGAGTGGATCACCGACTGCGGGTGCACCATCACGGCGATGTCGGCGTACGGCACGTCGAACAGCTCGTGCGCCTCGATCACCTCCAGCGCCTTGTTGACCATCGTGGCCGAGTTGATCGTGACGACCGGTCCCATGTTCCAGGTCGGGTGGGCGAGCGCCTGCTCCGGCGTGACCCGCGTCAACTCGTCGCGGTGCCGGCCCCGGAACGGGCCGCCGCTGGCGGTGACGACCAGCCGCCGCACCTCGCCCCGGGCGCCGCCGCGCAGGCACTGCGCCAGCGCCGAGTGCTCCGAGTCGACGGGGACGATCTGCTCCGGCCGCGTCACGGCGGCCTTCACGAGGGAGCCGCCGGCGACGAGGGACTCCTTGTTGGCCAGCGCGAGCGTACGCCCGGCGCGCAGCGCGGCCAGGGTCGGCGCGAGCCCGAGCGAGCCGACCACGCCGTTGAGCACGACGTCACAGGGCCACTGCGCCAGCTCGGTCATGGCGTCCGGGCCGGCCACGATCTTGGGAAGCTTGAAGTCGCCGGTGGCCCAGCCGCGCCGGCTCGCCTCGGCGTAGAAGGCGAGCTGGAGGTCCTGCGCGGCGGAGGCCTTCGCCACGCCGACCGCGTCGACGCGCAGTTCGAGGGCCTGGGCAGCGAGCAGTTCGACGTTGCCGCCACCGGCGCCGAGCGCGACGACCCGGAACCGGTCCGGGTTGCGCCGCACGATGTCGACGGCCTGTGTGCCGACCGAACCGGTGGAGCCGAGCAGGACGAGTTCCCGGGGCGAAGTCACCGGGCCATTCTTCCCCACCACCGCTGTGCCCCCGCTGGGAGCCTCAGCCCTCCGCGTCGGCCTGCCCCTCCGGCGCCTCGGCACCCTCCCGGGCGCCCCCGCACCGTCCTCTGGCGCCTCCACACCTTCCTCGGCAGCCGCCTCGCCCGCAGCTTTCTTTCCGAGCATCGATCGACGTGGTTGAATTCCGTCATGCGAAGAGGTCTCGTCTGGCTGGCGGCCCTGCTGGTCGCCGCCCCACTGCTCGTCAGTCCGGGCGTGGCCCAGGCTGCCACCGCCGCACCGTCGCTGGTCATCGCCAGCGACTTCCCCGACCCCGACGTCGTCAAGTTCGGCGGCACCTACTACGCGTACTCGACGAACAACGGCCACGGCAACGTCCCGGTCGCCACGGCCAGCTCGCTGACCGGAGCGTGGACCAGGCGGCCCGACGCGATGCCGACCCTCGGCGCCTGGGCCAACGGAGGGCTGACCTGGGCCCCCGACGTGTCCCAGCGGGCCGACGGGCGCTACCTGCTCTACTACACCGCCCGCAGCCGGGCCACCGGCCGGCAGTGCCTGGGCGCCGCGCTGGCCACGTCCCCGCTCGGCCCGTTCACCTCCGTCGGCACCCAGCCGCTGGTCTGCAACGCCGGCGAGGGCGGCGACATCGACGCGGCGAGCTTCACCGACAGCACCGGCCTGCGTTACCTGCTCTACAAGGACGACGGCAACGCCATCGGCCAGCCGACGAGCCTCTGGCTGCAACAGGTCGCGGCCGACGGGGTGACCCTCCAGGGCGCCCGGGTGGAGCTGCTGCGCAGCGGACGCGCCGAGGAGGGCGGCATCATCGAGGCGCCGGTGCTGACCAGGGTCGGCGCGCAGTACGTGCTCTTCTACTCGCTCGGCGGCTACGGCGGCGACGGCTACCAGACCAGCTACGCCACGTCGACCTCGCTGACCGGCCCCTACACCAAGGCGTACCGCTCGCTGATGACCACGGCGTCGCTGGACTCGGCCGTACGGGGGCCGGGCGGCGCGGACGTGGTGCGCGAGGCGGGCGGCGACCACATCGTGTTCCACGGCTGGATCAACAACTACTCCGCCCGGGGCATGTACGTGGCGGCGCTGGGCTGGGCCGGCGGGAACCCCGTGGTGCGGGGCAGCCGGGTGCGCTACGAGGCCGAGCGCGGTGGGCTCAACCGTTGCGCCGTGCGCGCCGCCCCGAACACGTCCCAGGGACAGGTGGTGGCGTACATCGACCACGCGGACAGCTGGGTCGAGGTCACCGTCTTCGCGCCCCGGGCCGGCGGGTACCGCGCCCACGTCGCCTACGCCGCCGGCTACGGCGACGCCCAGCACACGCTGACGGTCAACGGCGCGAACCCGAAGGTCGTCACCTACCCCGACACGGGCTGGGACGTCTGGCGGCAGGTGGGCGTCGACGTCACGCTCAACGCGGGCTTCAACACGCTCCGGTTCACCCACCTGAGCCGCTGGGCGGAACTCGACTTCGTCGAGGTCGCGTAGCCCGCGCCGGCAGCGCGTGGAGTGGGGTTCAGGCCCCGGCGGCGTCGGTCAGCACGAAGGTCTCCAGGGACTCGCCGCCGTACCAGTCCGAGCGGCGGCCCACGTGGGTCATGCCGAGCCGGCGGGCCACCGCCATGGACGCCTCGTTGCCGGGCGCCACGACGGCGTAGACCTCCCGGGTGCCGGCGGCCAGTTCGCGCGCCGCCGCCGCCCGGGCCGCCTCGGTGGCGTACCCGTGGCCCCACGAGTCGGGGTGCAGGTGCCAGCCCACCTCGATGTCCTCGGTCGGCACGCCCTCGTCCCGCCCGGGCAGCGGCTTGAGCAGCACCGTGCCGGCCACCACGCCCGTGTCGCGCACCTCGATCGCCCAGGTGCCGTACCGGCCGCCGTGCCCCGCGTGCCGCTCCCGCCACATCGCGAGGCGGTCGGCGGCCTGCGCCGGGTCGGTCAGCGGCAGGCCGGGCGCGCCCAGCCAGCGGGTGACCTCCGGCCGGGAGTAGATGTCGAAGAGCCGGGCCAGGTCGGCCGGCTCGTCGGTCCAGTCCCGCAGCACCAGGCGCTCGGTGGTGAGAACAGTCATGGCCGGTGATCGTAATGCGTGGCGGGGGACGGTACGGGGAATGAAGCCGCGATGGGCGGATGGCAACGGGCGAAGCGGGTCACCAGTGCGGCGTTCCGCCCGCTGCGAGGCCGGGACCTGTCCCTGCACGCCGCCGCCATCACCTTCTACGGGGCGATCGCCGTGGTGCCGGTGGCCCTGCTGGCGATCTGGCTGACCTCGCTGCTGGCGGGAGCCGAGCGGGTGCGCCGGCTCACCTCGTACGCCGTGGAGACCCTGCCGGACGCGATCGGCGCGCCCCACGCGGTGCAGGCGCTGGTCGAGGCCGGGGTGGGGCTGACCCCGCTGCTGGCGTTGGCGTCGCTGCTGCCGGCGTCGCTCTACGGCGAGGGGCTGCGCCGCGCGTTCGTGTCGGTCGCCGTGCCGCGCAGCGACGAGTCGCTGGTCGGCTGGCGGGGCCGGCTGCTGTTGCTCCCCCTGCTGGCGCCGGCCCCGGCCCTGCTGCTGTCGATCCTGCTCGCGCTGCCCACGACCACCGGGCTGGTCCGGCAGGGCGGCTGGACCGGCGCGCTGGGGGTGGTGCTGTCGTTCCTGGCGGTCTGGCTGGTGCTCACCCCGGTGCTGCTCTGGGTGTTCCGGGTGGTCGGCCCGGCGTCGCCGGACTGGCTCTCCGCGCTGGGCGTCGGGTCGTTCACGGCGGCCAACCTCTCCGGCTTCCTGCACGGCTTCGTGCTCTTCGCCTCGCTCCCGATCGACCTGGGGGTGCCGTTCGGGGGCTTCGACGAGATCGGCGCGGGGGTGGCGGTCCTGCTCTGGCTCTACCTCTTCCACGTGATCGTGCTGGCCGGCTACTCCGCCACCCTCGCCCTCTCCCGCTGGCGCAGCACCCGCTCCGGGGTCGCCGGCTCGCCCTCGTCGGACTCCTTGATGCCGAAGCGGCGGTAGACGCGGCCGAGCGGGCCGGGGGCCCACCAGTTCCAGCGACCGAGCAGCCGCATCGTGGCCGGCACCAGCAGCGCCCGGACCAGCGTCGCGTCCACCACGATCGCCACGATCATGCCGATCCCGATGAGCTTGATGTACGCCATCTCGCCCGTGGCGAAGCCGGCCACCACGATGATCAGCAGCAGCGCGGCGGCGGTGATGATCCGCCCGGTGCGCTGGAGCGCGGTGGCCACCGAGGCGGTGTTGTCGCCCGTACGGTCCCACTCCTCGCGCACCCGGGAGAGCAGGAACACCTCGTAGTCGGTCGCCAGCCCGAAGAGCACGGCGAGCATGAGGATCGGGTTGCTCGGTTCGATGAACCCGGTCGGGGTGAAGCCGAGCAGGTCCGCGAAGTGCCCGTCCTGGAAGATCCAGACCACCACGCCGAACGACGCGCCGATCGACACCAGGTTCATCAGCACGGCCTTGACCGGCAGCACCACCGAACCGAAGGCGAGGAAGAGCAGGACCAGGGTCGCGGCCGCCATCAGCAGGGCCATCCAGGGCAGCCGGTCGGCGAGGCCGTCGATCAGGTCGAGGTCGACGCCGGGCCGGCCGCCCACGAGCACCTCGGCGTCGGCCGGCGGGGGCAGGTCGCGCAGCGCCCGGACCACGTCGTGCGCCGCGTCGCCGGTCGGCTCGCCCGGATAGGTCACCGTCAGCAGCGTCGACGCGCCCCGGTTGGCCGCGACCTGCACCCCGGTCACGCCCGGCACGGCGGCCACCCGGTCGACGAAGGGCCGCACCTGCTCCGGGGACGCCCCGGAGACGAGCACGTCGATCGGCGCGATCGTGCCGCCGGGGAACTCCGCGGCGATCCGCTCGGAGACCACCCGCGGCTCGGCGCTCGCGGGCAGCACCCGGTCGTCGAACCCGCCGAACTCCATCCGCAGGATCGGCGTGGCCAGCAGCAGGAGCAGCACGGTCACCCCGACCAGGTAGCGCACCGGGCGGCGCATCACGCTGTGCGCGATCCGGGCCCAGGCGCCGCCGGTCTCCCCCGCCGCCGGCCGCTTCCCGCGTGCCCCACGCCGCCACGGCAGCGGTACGCGCAGGGCGTCGATCCGGTGGCCGAGCACCGCGAGCAGGGCCGGCAGCACGGTCAACGCCGCCAGCATGGCGACCAGCACGGCGGCCATCCCGCCGAGCGCCATCGAGCGCAGGAACGCCTGCGGGAAGATCAGCAGGCTGGACATGGCGAGCGCGATGGTGAGCCCGGAGACCAGCACGGTCCGCCCGGCCGTGGCCATGGTCCGCCGGATGGCGGCGGCGGTGCCGTGGCCGGCGGCCAGCTCCTCGCGGAACCGGCTCACCACGAAGAGGGCGTAGTCGACCGCCATGCCCAGGCCGATCAGGGTGATGACGTTGATCGCGAAGACCGACACGTCGGTGACCATGTTGACCAGCCGGACGGCGACGAACGCGCCGAGGATGGCGAGCCCGCCGATCAGCAGGGGCGTGGACGCGGCCACCAGCCCGCCGAAGATCAGCACGAGCAGCACGAGCAGCACCGGCATGGAGAGGAGTTCCGCGCGGGTGATGTCCTCGGTGGTCTGGGTGTTCGACTCGTGCAGGGCCGCCGTCGCGCCGCCGATCTCGGTCCGTACGCCGGGGGCCGCGAGGGCGGGCCGCAGCTCCTCGTACGCGGCGGCCTTGTCGTCCTTGTCGGCGGCCCGCAGCTGGACCAGCGCGTAGGTGGCCCGGCGGTCGGTGGAGAGCAGCACGGGGGCCTGGGTGTCGTACCAGGTGGTGACGCTGGTGATCTCCGGACGCTCGCGCAGCGCGGCGACGGTGGCCGCGACCGGGTCCCGGAAGGCGGGCTGGTCGACCGTCGGCCCGTCGCTGGACCAGAGCACCACGAGGTCGGCGCCCTGCGGCCCCAGCTCCCGGGTGATCCGCTCGGCGGCCCGGCTGGACTCGCTCGCCGGGTCGTCGAAGCCGCCGCCGGTCAGCTGCCCGAAGACCCCGACGCCCCAGGTGGAGCCGACCACGACGAGCACCAGGGCGGCGGCCAGCACCGCCCAGCGCAGTCGCACCACCATGTGTCCCCACCAGGCGAACATTCGCCTTCCCCCTCCGCCGACGGCTAGGCTGTGACCATCGCTCATTTGAGTGAACGCCGTTAACTATCGCAACGGCGGTCGATTCGGTCAAGGGAGTCAGCCGGATGGGCGCACCGAGCCGACGGGAACGCCTGCGCTCGGCGACAGTCGCCGAGATCAAGGACGGGGCACGGCGGCTGTTGGTGACGGGCGGCGTCGACGCCGTCTCGCTGCGGGCCATCGCCCGCGACATGGGCATGACCGCGCCCGCCATCTACCGCTACTTCCCCAGCCTGGAGGCGCTGGTCGCGGCGCTGGCCGGCGACCTCTACGACGAGCTGCGGCTGCTGCTGGAGGCGGCCCGGGACGAGGCCGGGGCCGATCCGGTCGACCAGCTGCTGACCATGTCCCGGGCGTTCCGCGCCTGGTCCGTGGCGCACCCCGCCGAGTTCGGGCTGATCTTCGGCGCCCCGGGCCCCGGGCGGAACGCCTTCGTCGACGGCTGCGTCGACCCGGACCATCCCGGCGCCCGCTTCGGCGCCGTCTTCATCCAGCCGATCCTCGACCTCTGGCGCCGGTCCCCCTTCCGCACCCCGCCCCCCGAGCTGCTCCGGCAGCGCCTGGGCGGGCGGCGACTGGAGCCGCTGCGGCTCAGCCACGGCGAGGTGCCGGTCGAGGTCGCGTACGCCTTCCTCTCCGGCTGGACCCGGCTCTACGGGCTGGTCGCCATGGAGGTCTTCCACCAGTTCGACTGGGCGGTCACCGAGGCCGAGGCGCTGTTCGAGCTGGAACTGGAGATGTTCACCGCCCAACTGCTGGCCGACCCGCCGACGGGCGAGGACCCGCCCCCGACGGGCGCGGACCCGCCCCCGACGGGCGCGGACC
>NZ_JBPQTK010000140.1:0-14399 GCF_051386315.1 Micromonospora sp. URMC 107 | reverse complement strand
CCTCCTACCTCCACCCCTTCCCCACCTCGGACCCGTGAGCGGCCCGATGGATTCCGTTCGGCAACTCGCCCGACCGACCGTCGACCGGTCCGCGGTGAGACGTCACCAGGGCTCGAAGCCACGGAAGATAGAGCTGTCGTATGGTCCCGGTCAGTCCGGGACTCGTCACCGGGTCCCTTTACGGACCCAGGGGTGACGCGCGGGGCGGGGCGTGGTTTGCGGGCCGGCTGACTTTCCGCCCCGGCGCCGTAGGCGGCCGGGGCGGCGGCTCCGTCAGGAGCCGGTTGCCGCGCCCCGGCCCGCGCCGCGCGGAGCGCCTTGATCTAGTACAGGCCAATTCGGCAACAGATCACAGGAAGCTCCGAGTCGACCAAGGCCAACACGACACCACCCACCGCCCGACACCTTCCAACCGCGGTGGACTGCGCAACCCGATCCGCCCTGGCGTCTGTCCGGCTGAGTGCGCTCGCGCATCGCGATTCGGCCAGCCACTCGGGGCGTTGTCCTCGCTCAGCGCACGCCCCTTGGTTGCCTCAACCGATCCCTACCTGGCCGCCTACTCCATCCACTTTCCGGCTTCCAAGCACTTCGACACCTCTGCCGCTGCTTCCGTCGCCGACAGCGCCCCGGTGTTGAGTGTCAGGTCAGCGTCGATCGGCTCAGTTTCGTCCCACGCTCGTAGGCGGGCTTCCGTGTCGCCGGTGCCGCGAGCCGTGATCCTGGTAGCAGCGACCGGCCGGGGGCACCAGAGGTAGACGACAAGCCAGCGTGCCGCGGGGACAGCGGATTTCACCGCCTCGATTGCCTCCGGCTGGCCCAGGTGCACGACTGGCACGCGACCATCCAGCAGGGCCAGAAGTTGTGGGCGGTCAACGACATAGGTCGCTCCGTAGCGGTGGTTCTCCCAGATGACCTCGCCTGCGACCCGCAATTCTTGGAGGTGCTCCTCGCTGGTCATGCGGTACCCGGCGGTTCTGCCTGAGCCGGCCTTGAGTCGCTGAAACTGCGTGTATCGCTGGTCGAGCTGGCAGAGGGCGCCCGTCACGGTGTCTTTGCCCGCTGCGGGTGGTCCGTAGAAGATGACGCCCTGCACTATGCCTGCTCGTCGCCGGTCAGACTCTTCAGCAGCTCCTTCGCCTGGCTCTGAAGAGGAAGGCTGGACGTGCAGTTGTCGACCAGGACGTGGGGCACTTCCGGCCGGAAGTCGACGTCAATCTTGGTCAGGTACCCAGGCCAGTCGGCCAGCTTCGCAGCGTCTCGTGCCGCGCCGCGTCGCCTGATGTACACGTTCATCGTCTCGACGTCGCAGTACACCCACACGAAGGTCGTCAAGGCATTCATCGCGGCGTAGGCGGCTCGCGTCCGACCGATCCAGGCGGAGTCGTTGAACTCACGGATGAACGGTGCCGTCACGATCGCGCTGTTGCCGCACTCGACGTTCTCGTCCGTTGCGGCCCGCAGAGCTTCGTACTCGCGAGGGCGCACCTTGGTCAGGTAGGTCTCAGACTCGCGGTCGTGCGGGGAATGGCCAACAGCCTCAAGCATCGCCTCGACCACCGGACGTGTGAGGGTGTCCTTGTCAAGCATCGGCCACCCGGTCTCGCGGGCCAGGATCCGGCCCAGCTCGGTCTTCCCACTACCGGGGTAGCCACCCACGAAGATGACCCGTGGGACGGGAAGCCGAACCTCGCTCCTGCGCGGTTGATTCGGGGCGCTAACGACCCTCTTCGACCGGGACTTGCTGACCACGAGGCCCTCTTCAGCAAGCAGCTTCATCGCCCCGGTGATCGTGAAGACGCTGACACCCCACTGCTCAGCGAGCTCCCTGGTTGACGGCAGAACGTCGCCGTCGCGCAAAGCACCGGCCTCGATGTCGTTCCGGATGTTGCGTGCGACCTGCTGGTGCAGGGACTCCGTCCGGGCGAGCCGGCTGCGCGGAGGCGTCATCGGTGCTCCCAGCTAGGTAGGCAACAGCTATCCGCGCGTCAGCCTACCAGTGGGCTAACAGACCTCCCCTTGCGTGCCTGCTCAGTGACCCTGCGCGAGGAGTTCTGTCATAACAGTTGACCCGCCGACCTACCAGTTGTTAGGTTACCGGCATCACACAGACCGGATGGCCGGTTAGTCGCGATTGCGAAGGAGAGCGCCATGGCCCTCAGGGGTGGTACTCGGTTCACGGTTCCGTTCGAAGCTGTCTTCCCGCACGGCGCGGTGTTCGTGCCGGACTCGATCGCGGAGGCGCAGGACTTCAACGAGGCGACCCGGCAGCGGACGCCGGCGAAGGACAAGGTGACGGGTCAGCGGGTGTGGCAGTGCCGGGTGATGGACATGGACCCGGAGTTGGGCTCGCGGTCGCGTGAGGTGTCGATCAAGATCCTGGCGGATGTGCAGCCGGTGTCGCCGGTGGGTCCGTTCCAGCAGGTGGAGTTCGAGAACCTGACCGTGACCCCGTACGTCGGCTCCAACGGCCGGCTGGCGTACTCGTTCCGGGCTACCGGGATCGTGGCGCCGAAGACCCTGGCGGAGACGCGCGGGAAGGCCGCCTGATGTTCGGCCGGAAGAAGCGCGATGCGCAGCCGGTGCGCAAGGACCGCGTGATGCGCCTGATCACCCTCGGGATGCGGGAGACCGACGCTGCCGATAGGGACATTGACGGCCCGGAGTTCGACCAGGCCAAGGGTGCGTTCGAGGCGGCGCTTCGTGAGTCGACCTGGGCGGAACGTCAGGCGGCGATCGATGCGCTCAGGAGGCACGGCTACTAGATGTGGCGCGGGGCGGTCTCGGCCCTAGGAAAGCTCGACCGCCCCGCTGCCCCTCTCAACCCTCTCGGCCTGGAAGGGCAGGTTCATCATGCCAACTTCTCTGCTCTGGCACACCACGTCGAAGGCGGTGGCGTGATGCGCGCTCCGCTGGTCAACTTCCGTCGCCTCCAGGTCGCCGCCCCGTGGCCCCTGGTCTGGACGGTCACGTTCTTCATCCTCCTCGTCCGCCTCGTCGTGCTGATGGTGCGTGCTGCTGTTGCGGTGGTGCGGCACTGGCGGGCCTGGCCGGCTGTCGCCCTGGTCCTGCTCGCCGTCGACGTGCACCGCTCGCACGGCTGGTGGCCTCACCTCCTGGTCCTCATCGCCGTCGCCACCGCGACTGGCCTCTGGTGGTGGCGGTCTCGGGAGTCCTTCGAACGCCTCATCGTGCTGCGGGGGTTGTCCTGGTGGCGGCGCCTGTGGGTGTATCGGCGTCAGTGGCACGAGGTCATGTCCCTGTGTGGGCTGGTGAAGAAGTACGACGGTGGCGAGAAGCTTCCCGAGTTGCTGTCGGTGCGCTGCACGTATGCCACGGATGAGGTCGTGCTGCGGATGCCTCGGGGGCAGAACCCGGAGGCGTACCACAAGGCGGCGCGGGATCTGGCGTACTCGTTCGGCACCCGGCACTGCCGCGTCTTCTCCGGCCGCCGCCAGGCACCCCCGACCCGCTCCGGCTCCCTCGCCTGGCTGATCCGCCGCGTCGATGCGATCCGGTTCCGCGACCGGCCCCGGCACGTGTGGTTGGTGCTGATCCGCCGCGACCCGCTCACCCGCATCGTCAAGCCGCTGCCGGTGCCAGCCCGCCCGGACTTCACCGCCCTGCCCCTCGGGCTACGGGAAGACCTGGCCGTGTACTGCCTGCGCCTACTCGCCACGCACGTACTCATCGGCGGCGCGACGAGGATGGGCAAGGGCTCGGTCATCTGGTCCCTGCTCCGGGCTCTCGCCGCCGGCATCCGGTCGGGTCTGGTGCGGGTGTGGGCGATCGACCCGAAGGGCGGCATGGAGCTGTCGATCGGTCGGCCGCTGTTCTCCCGCTACGTCGATGACGACTGGACCCGCATGGCCGACATGCTCGATGACGCCGTGACGAGGATGCGGGCGCGTCAACGGGTGCTGCGGGGCAAGGTGCGGGTGCACACCCCGACCGTCGATGAACCGCTCATCGTCATCGTCATCGACGAGATCGCCGCACTCCTGGCGTTCCTCCCCGACAGCGACATCCGCCAGCGCATTACCCAAGCCCTGGGCCTGCTGCTAACCCAGGGGGCGGGCCTCGGGGTGCTGGTGGTCGCCGCGACCCAGGATCCCCGCAAGGAAGTCGTCTCCGTCCGGGACTTCTTCCCCACCCGCATCGCCCTGGGCGTGACCGAACGCGGCCACGTCGACCTGCTCCTCGGCGACGGCGCCCGCGATCGTGGAGCACTGGCCGATCAAATCCCACTGTCGGCCAAGGGTGTCGCGTACGTCCTGCTTGACGGTCAGCCGGAACCGGCTCGGGTCCGCTTCTCGTACATCTCCGATGACGTGATCCGGGAGATGGCCGCGACGTTCCCCGCACCTGCCGAGGTCCAGCCCGAACCGGTCGACACCCCCGCCCCGGCTCCGGCTGCGGTCAAGGCGGCCCGGTCGAACGGCAACGGCCGGCACACCTACCGGCCCACGCCGCCGAAGCAGGCTGCGCCGCTGCTGCCGCCGTCGCTGCTTCACGCCCTGGACCTCGACGCCACTCCGAACGGAGGCGACCCCCGATGACCGAGCTGCCCGAGGGCACGCCCGTCCGGATGCCCTACGCGGACGAACCCGACGACACCACCGCCGAGGAGCCGCGGCGCTTCTACCGGCTGCGTGCCCCGCACGTCGACAAGGCCTCGGTGCCGGTCACCGTGCGCGTCACCCCGGATGCCGATCTGTACGTGGCTGTTGGTGCCGGCCGGCGCCGCATGTACCTGACGCCGTCGGAGGCGTGGGCGCTGTGGCGCTGCCTCTCCGAAGCGGTCGCCTCCACCGGTGAGCCGCCGGAGTGGATCCGCGTGCACGTCACCCCCACCCACCGCTGACCTTCCCCCTGCACGTCCCGAAACGAGGAGTCCTGTGATGGCTGCCCGTCGCCTCACCCTGCGCCCGATCCGCCGTACCTGCCTCGACCTCAACCACACCGACCCCGACCAGACCTGCCCCTACTGCGCCCCCGACACCCACGCCGCCGCGATCCTCGACGCCGCGCTCGCCCAGCACGCCGAGATCGCCGCCGAAGACGCCGAAGCCTGGGGATGGGCCGCATGACCGCCCGCCGCCTGCACCCGTTCGCTCAGCCCGTCGCCGTCTTCGCCGTCACCTCCGCCGGCCTGCTGCACCTGGTCATCAACCCCGAGGACTGCTCCCTCTGCCGCTCCCGCGGCGAGGTGCAGATCTGGAACCCCGAGATCCGCGACCCCCTCACCCATGAGCGCACCCCACCCGCGCATCGCATGTGGAAGATCCCCTGCCCCGTCTGCCGCCCCGCCGACTTCGCCACCTGGGAGGCCCCGCAATGACCTACCAACTCTGGTCCTGGCTGCTAATGGCCGTTGGCGTCACCGGCCTGTGGCTGGCGGGCAAGCGCTCGTGGACCGGCTGGGCTGTTGGCCTCGCCGGGCAGGTGCTGTGGCTGGCGTACTCCCTCGTGACTGAGCAGTGGGGCTTCCTGGCCTCCTGCTTCGTCTACGGCGCGGTCTACGTCCGCAACCTGCGCGCCTGGTTCCGCCCCATTCCGGCGGCGGCGGTCAACGTGGCTGCTCCGGATCCCACCACGGTAGTTGCCCCCGTCCGGGTCGACCGGCCGCTGGTGGTGCGGGAGTCGCCGCTGCGGGAGCACTCGGGGCCGGTGCGCTGCCTCACCTCGTACTGCACCCGGCCGGCAACCCACTGGCACGATGGCGCCCCCTGGTGCGAGCCCTGCGCCTGGAACGCGATCGAGGAAGAGGGCCGCAACGGCTTCAGCCCGGTTCCCGGCTCGTCGGCGGAGTTCGCCGCCTACTACCTGCACCGCGACATGAACCCCGCGCTGCGTGTCGCTGGGGAGGTGCGCTGATGCGCCGCTTCGTCAACTCCGACCGGCTTGAAGGCGTCGCCCTGGTCGTGATCCTCCTCGCCGTCGGCGGCATGGCTGGTGCCGCGTCGTTCACCCACGTCAAGGACTGGACGATGATCCACGCCCCCGCCGGAACGCATGAGTGGTTCGGCTGGTCCAACGCCGTCATCTCCGAGCTCACCCCGGCCGCCGCTCTGCTGGTCATCCGCCGCCGTCGCCGTCTCGACCCGAACGCCTCGGTGTTCTACCCGCTGTCGATCCTCGTCGGCGCGGTCGCCCTGTCCCTGGCCGCACAGATCGCCGTGGCCAACGACAGCTTCTCGTCACGGCTGCTGTCGTCGGTGCCGGCGCTGGCGTTCCTCGCCCTGTCCAAGCTCGTCCTCACCGCTCCCGCTGCTCGCCCGGCCCGGGAGCCGGCCAAGGCCAAGCCCAAGCCCGAACCGGTGCCAGTGGCCGTCGAGGAGCCTGCCGACCTGGAACCGGTCGACCTGCCCACCGACCCGGCGCCCGTCTACGTCCCGCCGGCACCTGTCACCGCGCCGGCCCCGGCTCCGGTCCGTTCCGCGCTCATCTCGTCCGTCGTCCAGGCCCCCCGCAACGGTCAGGTCTTCACCTCGGAGGTTGTCCGATGACCACCCGTACCCAACTCGCCCGCCGCAACCTCGCCGACCCCACCGTCATCGCCCGCCGCGTCGTCGGCACCCCCGCCGAGGTCGCCGCAACCGTTGCCCTGGTCCGCGACTCCGGCCGCCTCGTCTCCATGACCAAGCCTCGCCAGATGCCCGGCGACTCCCGCGTCACGGTCACCGTCCGGTTCATCGACAACAACGGCCCCGCCCCCGCTGCGGTCCGCCGGCTGCGCCGGGGACACCTCGTCGCCGCCGTCGCCGTTCCGACCGTTGGCGCTCTCGCCGCTGCCGGCTACCTCGCCTCGCAGCTCGTCGACGCCGCCCGCTCCGCAGTGCCGGCCATCGCGGGCGTCGTCCTGGTCCTCATCGTCATCGCCCTACTCCTGCGCCGGTCTGGTCGCTGCTGCCCCGGACTGCACTGCCCCGGCTGCGGCCACTGACCCCGGTGACCGCTGGTTGGCCCACCTACTGCGCCCGATGCCGTAGGTGGGCCACCGCCCTCATCGAATCCGGCCACCCCGGCACCGGCCACTACCGCGCCGAAACCGCCTGCACCCGCCACCAGCAAGCCGCCCACCGCTGGGCCGGCCGCCTCGGCCCGACCCGCACCACCCCGATCGGTAACACCCAACCCGCCCTGTTCGACCTACCGGAGGTGACCCGATGACCGCCCCGACCCTGCCCGGCCTCACCCCCGACACCGCCACCGAACCGACCCCGGCCGCGGCTGCCCCGCCCGCGCCTGGCACCCGTGCTGCCCGCCTCGCCCTGCCCATGTCCCGGCAGGTGTTGAAGGAGATGGCCGCGGAGTACGGCGTGTGCCTGCGCCCGGTCACCCTGCGCCGCACCGACCTGCACACCGGCCAAACCGAGGTCATCGACCTGCCCTGCGGCAGCACCCGCGAAGACAAGTGCTCCCCCTGCGCGAAACGTGCCCGCCGGCTACGGCAAACCCAGATCCGCGAGGGCTGGCACCGCACCGACGAACCCAACCCGACCGGCGCCAACCCCGCCACCGACGCGCAGCGAGAGTTGGTGCTGCTGCGGGCACACCTGGAATTCGCCCGCGATGAAGCCCAGCGCTCCGCCCAGTTCGACCAGGTCCCCGGCATCGATCAGGCCATCGCCGAGGTAGAGGAAGCCATCGCCGCCGAAGGGATGCGCGGACAGGTCGCCCCACCCCACGACGACGACTCCAACAGCAGCCGGCGCAAACGGTCCACCAAACGGCGCCAGGACGCCCCCGACCTGCCCCGCAAGAAGGTCGAACCGCGCACCGTCGGGAAGGTCTACACCGCCCCCGACGGCACCCAACACCAGCCGTCGATGTGGCTGTCGCTCACCCTCGACTCCTACGGGCGGGTCCTGCCCGACGGCACGCCGGTTGACCCCAGCTCGTACGACTACCGGCGGGCCGCGTGGGATGCGGTGCACTTCGCCCGGCTGCTCGACCGGTTCTGGCAGAACCTCAGGCGGTGCGTCGGCTGGAACGTCCAATACGCCGGCTGCGTCGAGCCGCAGCGACGCTTGGCGCCGCACGCGCACTTCGCCATCCGCGGCACCATCCCCCGCGCCCTGCTGCGTCAGGTCGCCGCCGCCACTTACCACCAAGTCTGGTGGCCGCCCGCCGACGAGCTCGTCTACTCCCTCGATCGGCTGCCGGTGTGGGACAACGACGCTGACGCCTGGGTAGACCCCGACACCCGGGAGCCGCTCACCGCGTGGGCTGACGCCCTGGACCTGCTCGACGCCGACCCCGACGCGCAGCCTGCGCACGTCGTCCGCTTCGGCCGGCAGGTTCACGCCGAGGGCGTCACCCCGGGCACCGTGCACGCTGACCGGACCATCGGCTACATCACGAAGTACATCACCAAGAGCGCGGCTGACTGCCACAAGGCAGAGACGGACCGGCAGCGTGACCACCTCGACCGACTCTGGCACCACCTCCGACTCACGCCGTGCAACGAGCGGTGCGCCAACTGGCTTCTCTACGGCGTCCAACCCAAGAAAGCCCACGGCCGCCTGCAAGCGGGGCGCTGCAAGGGCAAGGTCCACCAACGGGCCACCCTCGGCATCGGCGGGCGCCGCATCCTCGTCTCGCGCGACTGGTCCGGAAAGACGCTCGCCGACCACCGCGCCGACGCCCGCGCCTGGGTCCGCAAACTCCTCGGCGTCAGCACCAGCGCCGACAACGCCGAGACCGTCGACCAGGACGACGCGCCCGCCTACGCCTGGGAACTCGCCCGCCCCGACGACCCCGACATCCCACCCCTGCAACACCGACTCCTGCGCGCCCTCTCACAGAGAGCGCAGTGGAAAGCCGCACTCCTAGCCGCCAGAGACAGAGCGTCGCCCGGTTCACCGTTTCCGCCTACCAGCTCGCTCAACTGAGAGGACGACATGAGCAACCGTTCTCAGCTCCTTGCCCCGAAGTGGTACTCCCCTGCCGATGTCGCCGCGCTACTCGGCTTCGGCCTGTCGAAGGTGAAGATGAAAATTGCGACCGGCGAGCTGCGCTCGGTGAAGGATGGCAAGTACCGCCGCATCCTGCCTGAGTGGGTGGATGAGTACATCCGCGACCAGGTCGAGCGGCAGGAGGCGGCCTGATGCCCGGCCGAACTCGCGCCAATGGTGAGGGATCGATCTTTCCCTATCGCAACGGCTACGCCGCGTACGTCTGGGTCAACAAGCCTGACGGCAAGCGTGATCGCAAGTACGTCTACGGGCAGACTCGCGAGATCGTGCACGACAAGTGGCTGAAGCTGCACCAGCAGGCCAAGGCCGGCCCGGTGGCGACCCGCGTTCCGACCCTCGCGAGCTACCTGACGTACTGGTTGGAAGAGATCGTCAAGCCGAACCTCGCCCCGGCAACCTACGTCTCGTATGAGGGCTTCACCCGGCTCTACATCGTGCCGGGCATCGGTGCCAAGCGGCTCGACCGGCTACAGGTCAAGGACGTGCAGACCTGGATTAACAAGGTCGCTCGGACGTGCCAGTGTTGCGCTCAGGGCAAGGACGCGGCCCGTCCCACGGGCAAGCAGCGCTGCTGCGCCCTCGGCACGTGCTGCAACGCCGTCCCGTCAGACAGTGCGGTCAAGGGGCTCCGGGCGACCCTGCGCGCTGCGCTCTCACAGGCCGTGACAGAGGAACTGGTAACCCGGAACGTGGCAGCTCTGGTCAAGCTGCGAACGGCCCGAAAGAAGCCGGGCACGGCCTGGGACAGCGATGAGGCACGACGGTTTCTGGAAGCGGCGCGGGCCGACAAGGATCCGATGTACGCCGCCTGGGTGCTTATCCTCGTGCTCGGTCTGCGCCGCGGGGAACTGCTCGGCATGTCCTGGGACGACATCGATGAGGCGTCCGGCGAACTGCGGGTGGCCTGGCAACTCCAACGCATCGGCGGGCAGCTCCTGCGCCGCGAGACCAAGACGGAGGAGTCTGACGCCCCGCTGCCGTTGCCCGACATCTGTCGGACCGCCCTCGCGATTCGGCGCGCTGAGCAAAGCGCGGAGCGGAAGGCAGCCGGTGAGGTGTGGCAGAAGTCGCCGCTGGTCTTCACGACCCGTTACGGCACGCCGATCGAGCCACGGAACTTCAACAGGGCGTGGGAAGCGCGGGTGCATCGCTACGGTCTGCGGCGGATCACTCCTCACGGTGCCCGGCGCACCTGTGCCAGCATCCTGGCCGATCTCGACGTGCACCCTCGGGTGGCGATGCAGATCCTTCGGCACGCGGATTTCAAGGTCACGATGGAGATCTACACGCGGGTCAGTTCGAAGCAGACCCGCGCGGCGCTGAAGCGCCTGGGTGAGCGAATGGGCAGCGTGGAGTCGGCGTGACTGCTGCTGTACTTCACTGCTGTACGGCACGGGAAAGGGGCCGTCTCGGTTTCCCGAAACGGCCCCTGACCTGCTGTGCGCCCGAAGGGACTCGAACCCCTAACCTTCTGATCCGTAGTCAGATGCTCTATCCATTGAGCTACGGGCGCTCGGTGCTTGGCCAGTCTACACACCCGGCTTTCGCGCGGAGACTCCGGGATTCGAACCCGGGAGGGGCTTTAAGACCCCAACCGCATTAGCAGTGCGGCGCCATAGACCAGACTAGGCGAAGTCTCCCTGGTGGCCCTGCAGACCACCGCGCCCGAGGATACAGGGCCTCACCCATCGGGAGCAAAGCGACTTCCCCGGGTCCGCCCCACCGTCTGGTCGGGAGCGACCGGGCCCCGCGTTGGGCACCCGCGCGCCGAGCTGTCTCGGAGAGGGCGCGGACTCGCCCCGGCCTCGCCTTTCTCTGCTGTGCGCCGGCGTGATCAGGACTACGCTCCATCGATATGCAGGAGCAGCCGCCGCGCGAGCCGACCCGCCGAGAGCCTGCTGAGGGAGCGCGCCGGCGCTCCCCGAAGGCGACCTTCAGCCCGCCTCCCACGCCACCGGAGCCGGCCGAGCCGGAGGATGCCGGGAAGCGACCCCGGCGGGCGAGGCCGGCGCCTGCGGTGCTCTTCCAACCGCCCGCGGCCGATTCGCCGCTGCCCCGCCAGGCCGACCGCGCGGCCGAACCGGGGCCGCCGAAGCGGCCCGGGCAGCCGGACGGGACCGGCGGACGTGACGTGCCGCACACCGAGGGCCGCGCGCCAGCCGCCGCCGGGGACCTGCCGGCGTCCGCCACCGCTGGGGGCCCGCCCGCCCCGGACACGGAGACCTCCGGAGGGAGCGCCGCCGCGCGGAAGGCCCCCGCCACACGGAAGGCGACCAAGGGCCGGCCCTCCCCGGACACCGGAAGCTCCGGCGGGGACGCCACCCCCGTCCGCAAGGGCCCCGGGAAGCGGGCGGTCGCGAAGAAGGCCGCCCCGGCCGCCAGGACCGAGCCCGCCCGAAAGGCCACGCCCGCAGCGAGGACCGCGCCCGCAGGGAGGACCACTACCGGCCGGAAGGAGGCGCCCGCGAAGAAGGCCACCCCGGCCCCGGCCCCGGCCCCGGTCCAAGCCCCGAACCAGGCCGCACCCCTCGACACCGGCACCGGTGCCGAGGCGGCGGGCGCTCCGCTGGCGCGTACGCCGGAAACGGTCCTTCGGCTGACGGCCGCACGATTGCTGGAGCATCCCGCGTTCGCGCCGGAGCTGCTGGCCCTGGCCGCCGTCGAGGCGATCGGGCCGCGCGCCCGCGACTGGGCGCAGCGGCTCCGCGACGCGTACCCCGACGCGGGTGCCGACGGGTTGGCGCGGCTCGCGACCCGGCGGTTCGTCCGGCAGGCCGGGGCGGGCGGGGCGACCGCCGCGCTGGCGGGGCTCTTCGCGCCGGTGGCCGAGTTGGCGGCGGTGCTGTGGGCGCAGGCCAACCTGGTGCTGCACCTGGCGGCGGCGTACGGCCGGGACCCGGCCCATCCGGACCGGGCGGTGGAGCTGCTGGTGCTGACCCGCGTGCACCCGGACGCGGAGAGCGCGCGTGCCGCGTTGGTGGCGGCCCGGTCGGCGGAGGAGCCCGACGCGGCGGGCTGGCCGCGGGCGGCCGAGGCCGCGTGGCGGCTGGCGGCGCCGCTGGTCGCGCAGGCGGGCGGGTGGCTGGCGCTGCGGCTGGCGTCCCGGCTGCTGCCGGGCGCGGCGGTCCTCGTGGCGGCGGCCGGGGACGCGGCGGCGGCCGAGCGACTCGCCGCCCGCGCGGTCGCCGCCTACCGGCGGCCGCCGACCGACCGAGCGGGAGCGACCGGCGGGGCGGGACCGACGACCGACTGAGCGGGAGCGACTGACTGACCGGGAGCGACCGGCTGGGCGGGACCGGCGGCCGGGGAGTCCTCGGGGCGGACCACTCGGCTCACAGCCAGTCGAACCACTCCTTCGGCAGCAGGGCGTAGCCGACGAAGGCGACGAGGTCGAGCAGCGTGTGCGCGACGACCAGCGGCATGACCCGGCGGGTGCGCAGGTAGAAGAGGCTGAACACGACGCCCATCACCACGTTGCCGAGGAAGGCGCCGAAGCCCTGGTAGAGGTGGTAGGAGCCGCGCAGCAGGGCGCTCGTGGCGACGATCGCGCCAATCCGCCACTGGAGCTGGCGCAGCCGGGTGACCAGGTAGCCGACGACGATCACCTCCTCCAGCACCGAGTTCTGCACGGCGGCGAGGATCAGCACCGGCACCGTCCACCAGAGCTCGGGCAGCGCGGCCGGCACCAGCGTGGCGTTGACGCCGAGCTGGGCCGCCGCCCAGAACAGCGCCAGGCCGGGCAGGCCGATCAGCGCGGCCAGGCCGGCGCCGCGGGCCAGGTCCTGACCGGGCCGCCGGGCGTCCAGGCCGAGCTCCCGTGCCGGGTCGCCGGGGTCCCGCGCCAGCAGGTGTACGGCGAGCAGCACCGGCAGCAGCGCGAAGACGATGCCGAGCAGCTGGTACGTCAGGTCCAGCCACGGCCGGGGTGACGCCGAGGTGTTGAGCGCGGCGGTCTGCTTCGACAGCGGCCCGTCGGCGGTCAGCTTCGCCACGATCGACACCGCCGCGTAGACGGCGGACTGGCCGAGCGAGAGGCCGAGCACGAGCAGTGTCTCGGTGCCGAGCATCCGGCGGGTCGCCGGGCGTTCCAGCTCAACGGTCACCGCACCACTCTGCCCGACGGCGACGGTCGCCGGCACCGCCCGAACGAGCCTCACGAGCCGATCGCACATTCTGTGCGACCGGTCGGCACGCTCCGTGGACATTCTATGGGTGCCCGATCCGCCGTCAGGAGAAGGAGCGCGCCCCGTGGACGACTTCGCAAGGCTGCTGAAGGAGAGCTGGACCCTGGTCGAGGAGCACCGGGAGCGGCTGAGCGGTCACTTCTACGCCCGGCTCTTCCTCCTCGACCCCGAGCTGCGCAAGCTCTTCCCGGTGGAGATGACCGGGCAGGGCGACCGGATCCTGGAGGCGATCGTCACCGCCGCCCAGACGGTGGGCGACCCGGAGAGCTTCGACGAGTACCTGCGCTCGCTGGGGCGGGACCACCGGAAGTACCACGTCGACGCGGCGCACTACGAGACCATGGGCGTCGCGCTGCTGGACGCGCTGCGCAGCGTCGCCGGCGACGGCTGGAACCTCGAGTACGACCAGGCGTGGCGGGACGCGTACGCGGCGATCTCGGAGAAGATGCTGGCCGGTGCGGCGGCCGACGGCAACCCGCCGTTCTGGCACGCGGAGGTGCTGACCCACGAGCGGTACGGCAGGGACACGGCGGTGCTGACCTGCCGGGCGTTGCAGCACCCGCTGTCGTGGCAGGCCGGCCAGTACGTGAGCGTGGAGGTGCCCCGCCACCTTCCCCGGGTCTGGCGCACCTACTCGGTGGCGAACGCCCCGAACGACGACAACCTGCTGGAGTTCCACGTCCGTACGCCCGAAGGCGCCGGCTGGGTGTCCGGGGCGCTGGTCCGCCGGGTGAAGCCCGGCGACCTGCTGCGGGTGGCGGCGCCGATGGGCTCGATGACGCTGGACCGTTCCTCGGAGCGGGACGTCCTCTGCGTGGCGGGTGGCGTCGGGCTGGCCCCGATCAAGGCGCTGGTGGAGGAGCTGGCCAGCTACAACCGGACCCGCTGGGTGCACGTCTTCTACGGCGCCCGTACGGCGGCGGACCTGTACGGCCTGCCGGGGCTCCAGGAGCTGGTGGCCGCCCACCCGTGGCTGTCGGTCACTCCGGCGTGCAGCGAGGACCCCGACTTCGACGGCGAGCTGGGGGACGTCTCCGACGTGGTCAGCCGGTACGGCCCGTGGACGGCGCACGACTGCTACGTCTCCGGTTCCGCCCGCATGGTCCGGGCCACCCTGCGGGTCCTCGCCGAGGACGGGGTCCCGCCGGAGCACACCCGCTACGACACCTTCGGCAACCTCTAGAAGCGTTCCTCCCCCCGAACCGGGGCGCGTGCCCCTGCCCCCTGGGGCACGCGC
>NZ_JBPQTK010000139.1:0-14644 GCF_051386315.1 Micromonospora sp. URMC 107 | reverse complement strand
GACCCCGGCCGCACGCCGCGACCGGCCACCCCGACCGAGGCCGAGAGGGGAAGCCGCCACCGGAAGTCGAGAGCGGGAACCGCCACCGGAAGTCGAGAGCGGGAACCGTGGCCGCGGGCCGCAGCCGGGCGGGTCACTTGTCGATGTCGCCGACCACGAAGAACATCGAGCCGAGGATGGCGATCAGGTCCGGCACCAGGCAGCCGGGGAGCAGGGTGGCCAGGGCCTGCACGTTCGCGTACGACGCGGTGCGCAGCTTCAGCCGCCACGGTGTCTTCTCGCCCCGGGAGACCAGGTAGTAGCCGTTGATGCCGAGCGGATTCTCGGTCCAGGCGTAGGTGTGCCCCTCGGGGGCCTTGAGCACCTTCGGCAGCCGGGTGTTGACCGGCCCGGTGAGCCGGTCCACCCGGTCCAGGCACTGCTCGGCGAGGTCGAGCGAGGCGTACACCTGGTCGAGCAGCACCTCGAAGCGGGCGTGGCAGTCCCCGGCGGTCTTCGTGACGACGGGCACGTCCAGCTGGTCGTAGGCCAGGTAGGGCTCGTCGCGGCGCAGGTCGAGGTCGAGGCCGGAGGCGCGGGCGACGGGCCCGGACGCGCCGAACGCGGCGGCGTCCGTGGCGGAGAGCACCCCGACGCCGACCGTACGGGCCAGGAAGATGTCGTTGCGCCGGATGAGGTTGTCCAGGTCCGGCATCCGGCGGCGTACCTCGGCGATGGCGGTCCGCGCCCGGCCGGTCCAGCCGGAGGGCACCTCCTCCTTGAGCCCGCCCACCCGGTTGAACATGTAGTGGATCCGGCCGCCGGAGACCTCCTCCATCACCGCCTGGATGGTCTCCCGCTCGCGGAAGGCGTAGAACATCGGCGTGATCGCGCCGATCTCCAGCGGGTAGGAGCCGAGGAACATCAGGTGGTTGAGCACCCGGTTCAGCTCGGCCAGCGCCATCCGCAGCCAGGTGGCCCGCTCCGGCACCTCCATGCCCATCAGTCGTTCCACGGCGAGCACCACGCCCAGCTCGTTGGAGAACGCCGAGAGCCAGTCGTGCCGGTTGGCCAGCACGATGATCTGCCGGTAGTCGCGGACCTCGAACAGCTTCTCCGCGCCCCGGTGCATGTAGCCGACGATCGGCTCGCAGGCCACCACCCGCTCGCCGTCGAGCACCAGCCTGAGCCGGAGCACGCCGTGCGTGGAGGGGTGCTGCGGCCCGATGTTGAGCACCATGTCGGTGCCGAGCTGCTCCCCGCCGGCCCCGGTGCCGACGGTCAGCTCGCGGAGGTCGCCGGCGTCCGTGGTCATGCCCGTCATCGTGCCATGAGCGACGCGGGGTCGACGCCGACCGGTTGCCGCAACCACCAGTGCCCGCCCAACCCGGCCGGGTCGGTCAGCTCGGCCACCGCCGACGCGGCGGCGAGCGCCCGCACGTATCCGGCCGGGTCGCCGGTGGCCAGGCTCAGCGGCGGTCGCCCGCCGTCGGCCCCGAGCGCCCGCAGCGCCTCCCGCTGCGACACCAGGTCGTACGCGCACCCGGCGACCGTGGCGCCGGCGGAGGCGACCGAGTCCACGGCGACGTGCGCGGTGACGTCGCGGCTCCCGTCCGGCACCGGCGGCACCTGCCGCCCGCCCCGGTACCCGGTCAACGTCCCGTCCACGGGTCGGCCGCCCCGCAGGTGCCCGTAGTCCACGGCCAGCGCCAGCCCCCGGTCCACCCTGCGGACCGCCTCGGCCCAGGCGTCGTCGCGCGTCCGGCCGATCTCGGCCCTGACTGCCCGGAACCCCGACCCGTCCGCGCCGGCACCCGGTGTCGGCCACCACCGTTCGAGCCAGTCGGCGTCCGCGGGGCCGACGGGGTCACCGACGGCCTCCTCACCGGTGGCCGGGTCGACCAGCAGGTAGCGCCAGCCGTCGGCGGTGGGCACGGCCACGTCGAGCGGCACGTTGTCCAGCCACTCGGTGGCCACCAGCAGCCCGGTGAGCCCGGCGGGGATCTCGTCCACCCACCCGATCCGCTCGGGGAGGCCGTCGGGCCGGGCCGCCTTCTCGACTGCGGTGAGGCGTACCCGGGAGGCGAGCGGGACCGGCGCGGAGGGCGAGGCGGCGGCGGGCGGCGACCCGGCGCGGGCCGACGGGCGGGAAGCGCCCAGCGCGGCGGCGAGGGCGCGCAGCAGCTCGCCCCGGCCCGCCCCCACGTCGACGACGCAGAGGTCGCAGGGGTGGCCGAGGGCGGCGTCGACCTGCTCGACGAGCCGCAGCAGCGCGGCGGCGAACGCCGGCGACGCGTGCACGCTGGTGCGGAAGTGGGCGGCCGGTCCCGCCCCGGAGACGAAGAAACCGCCCGGCCCGTAGAGCGCCCGCTGCATCGCGTCCCGCCAGCGGATCGACATCAGTCCGTCCCTCGTTCGGCGTGCGTCACCGTGCCGACCCTACGCAGCCGGTCGGGAAGGCCGCCCCTCCCGCCCCGGCCGCACGGGGTCGAGGCCATCGGTGAACGTTTTCACACATCCTTGTCCCGGTTCCGTCACCCCGGCGCATACTTGCGGTCGACCGGTACCCCTTCTCGAGGACTGGATCGTCGCCATGAGCGCACCCCTGCGCCCGCGCCCGGCCGCCCCCCACGGGGCCGCCGTCCCGCCGGCCGCCACCCCCCGTTCCCTGACCGTCGGCGTCGTCGGCTCCGGCCGCGTCGGCGCCGTGCTGGGCGCCGCACTCGTCGCCGCCGGCCACCGCGTCGTCGCCGCCACGGCTGGTTCCGGCGCCTCCCGGGCCCGGGCGGCGCTGCTGCTGCCCGGCGTGCCCCGCCGCTCCGCCGCCGCCGTCGCGCGGGCGGCCACCGACCTGCTGCTGGTCGCCGTGCCCGACGACGCGCTCGCCGGGGTGGTCGCCGCCCTGGCCGACGGCGGCGCGCTGCGCCCCGGCCAGGTGGTCGCGCACACCTCCGGCGCGCACGGGCTGGCCGTGCTCGCCCCCGCCGTCGCGGCGGGCGCCCGTCCGCTGGCGCTGCACCCCGCGATGACCTTCACCGGTACGCCGGACGACCTCGCCCGGCTGGCCGGCATCTCGTACGGGGTGACCGCTCCGGCGGAGCTGCGCCCCCTGGCCGCCCGGCTGGTCGCCGACCTGGGCGGGGTGCCGGAGTGGGTCGGCGAGGCGGACCGGCCGCTCTACCACGCGGCGCTGGCGCACGGCGCCAACCACCTGGTGACCCTGGTCAACGAGGCGGCCGACCGGCTGCGCGACGCCGGGGTGGCCCAGCCGGAGAAGGTGCTCGCCCCGCTGCTGCGGGCCGCCCTGGAGAACGCGCTGCGCCTCGGCGACGACGCGCTGACCGGGCCGGTGTCCCGGGGCGACGCCGGCACGGTCGAGCGGCATTTGGCCCGGCTCGCCGCGACCGCCCCCGAGTCGGTCGCGCCCTACCTGGCCCTGGCCCGGCGTACGGCCGACCGGGCCATCGCCGCGGGCCGGCTGCGGCCGGTCGACGCGGAGTCGCTGCTCGGCGTGCTCGCCGGCGACCGGCGGGAGGTGGCGGCGTGAACGGGCCGCTGGTGGACGGAGGGGACCGGGTGACGGAACTGGTGCACGGCCGCGCCGAGCTGGCCGCGGCGCGGGACGGGCTGAAGGGCACCGTCGGCGTCGTGATGACCATGGGTGCGCTGCACTCCGGGCACGAGACGCTGCTGCGGGCGGCCCGGGAGCGGGCCGACCACGTGATCGTCACGATCTTCGTCAACCCGCTGCAGTTCGGGCCGAACGAGGACTTCGACCGCTACCCGCGCACCCTCGACGCCGACCTGGAGATCTGCCGGCGGGCCGGCGCGGACGTGGTCTTCGCCCCCGCGGTGACGGACATGTACCCGGACGGCGAGCCCCGGGTCCGGGTGAACCCGGGCCCGCTGGGGGAGGACCTGGAGGGGCAGAGCCGCCCCGGGTTCTTCCACGGGGTGCTCACCGTGGTGCTGAAGCTGCTTCAGCTCACCCGCCCCGACCTGGCGTTCTTCGGCGAGAAGGACTACCAGCAGCTGACCCTGGTGCGGCGGATGGCCCGGGATCTCGACGTGCCGGTCGAGGTGGTCGGCGTGCCCACCGTGCGGGAGCCGGACGGGCTGGCCCTGTCCAGCCGCAACCGCTACCTCTCCCCGCCCGAGCGGCAGGCCGCGCTGAGCCTGTCGGCGGCGCTGCGGGCCGGGGCCGCGACCGCCGACGAGGGCGGTGACGCGGGGGCGGTGCTCGCCGCCGCGCACGCGGCCTTCGGCGCCGGTACGCCCGGCGCGCGGCTCGACTACCTGGTGCTCACCGACCCGGACCTGGAGCCGGGGCCGGTCTCCGGGCCGGCGCGGCTGCTCGTCGCCGCCTGGGTGGGCGCCACCCGGTTGATCGACAACGCGGCGATCCGGCTCGCCCCCCGTTCCTGAACCCCACCCCCGCCACCTTCCGCGAAAGGCATCCCGATGCTGCGCACCATGCTCAAGTCGAAGATCCACCGGGCCACGGTGACCCAGGCCGACCTGCACTACGTCGGCTCGGTGACCGTCGACGAGGACCTGCTCGACGCCGCCGACCTGATCCCGGGCGAACAGGTGGCGATCGTGGACATCACCAACGGGGCGCGCCTGGAGACCTACGTGATCCCGGGCGAGCGGGGCAGCGGCGTGATCGGCATCAACGGCGCCGCCGCCCACCTGGTGCACCCGGGCGACCTGGTCATCCTCATCTCGTACGGGCAGATGGACGACGCCGAGGCCCGGGCGTACCGGCCGCGGGTCGTGCACGTCGACGCCGACAACCGGGTCGTCGAGCTGAACACCGACCCGACGACCGCCGCCCCCGGCACCGCCGGCGCCCCGATCCCCAACCCCCTCGCCGCCGCCGTCTGACCCGCCCTTCCCCGCGCGATCCCGCGCCTCCGCGTGGGGTCGGGTGACCCGTTGTCGCTTTCGTCCGAACTGTGACTGTGAGTACGCGGGAGCGCCGGCAGGTGGACGCCTGTGCGGTCTGTCACCGGACCGTCGTCTCTGGGTAGTCTGGTTGCCCGTCGACAGACGCGGGTGGCTGGGGGAGGCCGCGATGCGCCGTGCGATGACCACCCTGCTCGCGGCCGTCACCGCGGCCCTCCTCCTGGCGGGGTGCGCCGACTCCGGCGGGCTGGACGGTGACCTGGTCGACGACTGGGCGGCCCCGCCCGCGCCCGGGCCCTTCGTTCCGGCCGCCGGGGTGTGCCAGGTCGCCGACTTCGCCGACGTGGTGACCCTGGCGGCGTACGCGCCGGTGGACTGCGCCGCGCCGCACCGGGTCGAGACCGTGCACGTGGGCGCCTTTCCGGCCGCGCGGGCCGCCCCGCCGCCGGGCGGCTCGGCCGAGTTGCGCGGCGCCTTCGCCGACTGCGACAGCCGGGCGACCGGTCACGTGGGCGCCGACTGGCGCTCGGGGCGGCTCCGGCTGGCGGTGGCGGTGCCGTCCGGGCCGGGCTGGGCGGCCGGCGCCCGCTGGTACCGGTGCGACCTGACCGAGGTGAGCAGCGCCGAGGCCGCCGCCACGGTGGTGGTCCGCACCGGCAGCCTCCGCGACGCGCTGCGCGGGCCGTCCCCGCTGCGCCTGGGCTGCCAGCAGGCCCGCTCCCGGGGCGGGTCGGTGCGGACGCTGCTCCCGGTCGACTGCGCCACCAGGCACGACGCCGAGTTCGTCGGGGTGTGGCGGGCGCCCGACCGCCCCTACCCGACCCGGGTCGCCGACTGGGCCCCGCTGTA
Organism: Micromonospora sp. URMC 107; assembly: GCF_051386315.1. NCBI lineage: Bacteria > Bacillati > Actinomycetota > Actinomycetes > Micromonosporales > Micromonosporaceae > Micromonospora > Micromonospora sp. URMC 107. The sequence goes on along the minus strand of NZ_JBPQTK010000139.1, from coordinate 8,908 downwards.
CGCCGGCTGCCGCTCGGTGCTCGGCCGCTACGTGGGCGTGCCCGACGACGCCGACCTGCGCTTCCGCAGCGGCGTGGTGGTCCGCCCGCCGGGGTCGGGCCGGTGGCGCGTCGGTGACCGGGGGGTGCGCTGCTACCTCTGGCTCGACGACCGTACGGTGACCGGCTCGCTGCGGGGCGCGGGCCCGGCGGCCCTCCCGGTCCGCACCAGGTAGCGCCGAGCGGGGCCGGCCGCCGCGCCGGTTCGGGCGGCCGGACCACGCGGGCGCCCGTCGTGGGTGACGTCGGCCGGCACGCCCTGGTCGGGTCCGGACCCGATGGCCCAAACCACTCGTCCCGCCCCCGCCGCCCCGCGCGAAGGCCCTTCGGGGTTGACTGTGGGCATGGACCTTCCGACGGTCGACCTGCCGGCCCTGCCCCGCCTGCTGGCCGCCCCCGCGCCCGGCTGGGTGGAGACCACCGACGTGATCGTGGTCGGCTCCGGGGTGGCCGGCCTGACCGCCGCGCTGCACCTGCGCGAGGCCGGGCTGCACGTCACCGTGGTCACCAAGGTCAACATCGACGAGGGGTCGACCCGCTGGGCGCAGGGCGGCATCGCCGCCGTGCTCGACCCGCAGGACACCCCGACCGCGCACGCCTCGGACACCGAGATCGCCGGCGTCGGGCTCTGCGACCCGGCGGCGGTGCGGGTGCTGGTCGAGGAGGGCCCGACCCGGCTGCGCGAGCTGATGCGGATCGGGGCGGAGTTCGACCGCAACCCGGACGGCTCGCTGATGCTCACCCGGGAGGGCGGCCACCGGGCCGACCGGATCGTGCACGCCGGCGGCGACGCCACCGGGGCCGAGGTGCAGCGCGCGCTGCACGCCGCCGTGCGCCGCGACCCCTGGATCCGGCTGGTCGAGCACGCCCTGGTGCTCGACCTGCTGCGCGCCCCGGGGGACGGCCCGGACGGGCTCGGCCCGGCCTGCGGCATCACCCTGCACGTGCTCGGCGAGGGCAGCGAGGACGGCGTGGGCGCCATCCTGGGCCGGGCGGTCGTCCTGGCCACCGGCGGGATGGGCCAGATCTACGCGGCCACCACCAACCCGGCCGTGTCGACCGGGGACGGGGTGGCCCTCGCGCTGCGGGCCGGCGCGGCGGTGACCGACGTGGAGTTCGTCCAGTTCCACCCGACCGCGCTGATCACCCCGGCCGCCGACGGCGTGCCCGGCGCCGGGCACGCCCAGCAGCCGCTGGTCTCCGAGGCGTTGCGCGGCGAGGGCGCCCACCTGGTGGACGGCGACGGCAAGCGGTTCATGGTCGGGCAGCACGAGCTGGCCGAGCTGGCGCCCCGGGACGTGGTGGCCAAGGGCATCCACCGGGTCCTGCTGGCCACCGGGGCGGACCACGTCTTCCTCGACGCCCGGCACCTGGGCGGCGACTTCCTGGCCCGGCGCTTCCCGACCATCGTCGCGTCCTGCCTGGCCATCGGGGTCGACCCGGCGACCGACCTGATCCCGGTCGCCCCGGCGGCGCACTACGCCTCCGGCGGCGTCCGCACCGACCTGCGCGGCCGTACCTCCATCCCCGGGCTGTACGCGTGCGGCGAGGTCGCCTGCACCGGCGTGCACGGCGCGAACCGGCTGGCCAGCAACTCGCTGCTGGAGGGGCTCGTCTTCTCCCGGCGGATCGCCGAGGACATCGCGGCCGGGCTGCCCGAGCAGGCCCAGCCGGCGCCGACCGGCGCCTGGGTGGGCGGCGAGGGCTGGGTGGTGCCGGCCGAGGCGACGCCGACGCTGCAACGGGCGATGACCCGGGGCGCGGGGGTGCTCCGCTCGGCGGACACCCTCGCCGCGACCGCCGGCGTGCTGACCGGGCTCGGCGAGGGCCGGGGCCGGCCCCGGACGGCCGACTGGGAGGCGACGAACCTGATCACCGTGGCGTCGACGCTGGTCGCCGCCGCGTACGCCCGCCGGGAGACCCGGGGCTGCCACTGGCGGGAGGACTTCCCGACGGCCGACGAGCGGTGGCACGGCCACCTGGTCGGCGCGGTCGGGGCGCAGGGCCGGCTGACGCAAGCGTGGGAGGGGACCCGATGACGGAGTCGACGGAACGGGCACTGCGGGAGGCGGGCCTGGACCCGGCGCGGGTGCGGCGGGTGATCTCCGACGCGCTCGCCGAGGACCTGGGGCCGGACTTCCTCGACGTCACCAGCGTCGCCACCATCCCGGCCGGGCAGACCGACACGGCCGACCTGGTGGCCCGCGCCGACGGCGTGGTGGCGGGGCTGGCCGTGGCGGCGGCCGTGTTCGAGCTGGTCGGCGAGGCGACGGGCGCCGGCCGTACGGTCGAGGTGTCCGTGGTGGCCCACGACGGCGCGCGGGTGGCGCGCGGCGACGTGCTGGCCACGGTGACCGGCCCGACCCGGCTGCTGCTCACCGCCGAGCGGGCGGCGCTCAACCTGCTCTGCCGGATGTCCGGGGTGGCCACCCACACCCGGGCCTGGGCGGACGCCCTGGCCGGCACCAAGGCGATGGTGCTGGACACCCGCAAGACCACGCCGGGCCTGCGCGCCCTGGAGAAGTACGCGGTCCGCGCGGGCGGCGGCACGAACAAGCGGATGGGCCTGCACGACGTCGCGATGATCAAGGACAACCACAAGCTGGCGGCGGGCGGCATCACGGCGGCCTTCCGCCGGGTCCGGGAGACCTTCCCGGACGTGCCGGTGCAGGTCGAGGTGGACACCGTCGCCGAGGCGGTGGAGGCGGTCGAGGCCGGGGCGGACTTCCTGCTGCTGGACAACATGACCCCGGAGATGCTCACCGAGGTGGTCGCGTCGGTGGGGGACCGGGCGGAGCTGGAGGCGACCGGCGGGCTGACCCTCGACGTGGCGGCGCGGTACGCGGCGACCGGCGTCGACTTCCTGTCCGTCGGGGCGCTGACGCACTCCTCGCCGATCCTCGACATCGCCATGGACCTGCGCACCGGGTGAACCGGCGGCCGGCCGTTGTCTAGGCTGCGTGCGTGCTGCTCTGCATCGACATCGGAAACACCAACACCGTGCTGGCGACCTTCGACGGCGACAAGCTGGTGCACTCCTGGCGGATCAAGACCGATGCGCGGTCGACGGCCGACGAGCTGGGCCTGAAGTTCCGCGGGCTGCTCGCCGGGGACGCGGTCGAGATCACCGGGGTCGCGGCCTGCTCCACCGTGCCGGCCGCGCTGCGCTCGCTGCGCACCATGCTGTCCCGCTACTACGCGGACCTGCCGAGCGTGATCGTCGAGCCCGGGGTGCGCACCGGCGTGCAGCTCGCCATCGACAACCCGAAGGAGGTGGGCGCCGACCGGGTGGTGAACACCCTGGCCGCGTACACCCTCTACGGCGGGCCGTCGATCGTGGTCGACTTCGGCACCACCACCAACTTCGACGTGATCAGCGGCCGGGGCGAGTTCCTCGGCGGCGCCTTCGCCCCGGGCATCGAGATCTCCTTCGACGCGCTCGCCGCCCGGGCCGCCCAGCTGCGCAAGGTGGAGGCGACCAGGCCCCGCTCGGTGATCGGCAAGAACACCGTCGAGTGCCTCCAGTCCGGCCTCTACTTCGGCTTCGCCGGGCAGGTGGACCGGATCGTCGAGCGGATGATCGAGGAACTGGGCGAGGTGAGCGCGGTGATCGCCACCGGCGGGCTGGCCTCGCTGGTGATCAACGAGTGCCGCACGATCACCCACCACGAGCCGATGATCACCCTGATCGGCCTGCGGATGGTCTACGAGCGCAACGTCTGATTTCCGGCCGCCGGAGAGGGCGTGAGTGGGGTCGGTCATGGCGGGCAGGTCATCCCGTAACGCCTCCCCGGGGCCTTGAGTACGCTCGGGGCCTGACCCCGCCCGAAATCTCCTTCTGAGGAAGCGTGCCGTGACCGAGCAGAACCCCGTGCCAGTCGATCCCGCCGACGACCTTCCCGAGCAGATGAAGGTCCGCCGGGAGAAGCGGGACCGGATGCTCGCCGAGGGCGTCGAGCCGTACCCGATCGGATTCCCCCGGACCAGCACCCTGGCCGAGATCCGCGAGAAGTACGCCGAGCTGCCCACCGACACCGCCACGGGCGACCAGGTCTCGGTCACCGGCCGGGTGATCTTCGTACGCAACACCGGCAAGCTCTGCTTCGCCACCCTGCGGGACGGCGACGGCACGGAGTTGCAGGCCATGCTCTCCCTCGACCGGGTCGGTGCCGACCGGCTGAACGACTGGAAGCGCCTGGTCGACCTCGGCGACCTCGTCGGGGTGACCGGCGAGGTGATCACCAGCCGGCGCGGCGAGCTGTCCGTGCTGGTCGAGCAGTGGGCGGTCACGGCGAAGGCGCTGCGCCCGCTCCCGGTGGCGCACAAGCCGTTGAGCGAGGAGGCGCGGGTCCGGCAGCGCTACGTGGACCTGATCGTCCGTCCGCAGGCCCGTCAGATGGTGCGTACCCGGGCCGCGACCGTCCGCAGCCTGCGCGACGTGCTGCACGGCCGGGGCTTCATCGAGGTGGAGACCCCGATGCTCCAGCTGCTGCACGGCGGCGCGGCGGCCCGGCCATTCGTGACCCACAGCAATGCGCTCAGCACGGATCTGTATCTGCGAATCGCGCCGGAACTGTTTCTCAAGCGGGCCGTCGTCGGCGGCGTCGACCGCGTCTTCGAGATCAACCGCAACTTCCGTAATGAGGGTGTCGACTCTTCGCACTCGCCCGAGTTCGCGATGCTCGAGGCATACGAGGCGTACGGCGACTACGACACCATGGCCGAGCTGACCCGGAATCTGGTGCAGCAGGCGGCGATCGCGGTCAGCGGCTCGACCGTGGTGACGCACGCCGACGGCCGGGAGTTCGATCTGGGCGGCGAGTGGCGCTCGGTGACCCTCTTCGGGGTGCTTTCCGAGGCGCTCGGCGAGGAGGTCACGGTACGCACCGAGCGCGCCCGCCTGGTGGAGTACGCCGACAAGGTGGGGCTGGCGGTCGACCCCAAGTGGGGGCCGGGCAAGCTGGCGGAGGAACTGTTCGAGGAACTGGTGGTGCCGGGCCTGACGGCGCCCACCTTCGTCCGCGACTACCCGGAGGAGACCAGCCCGCTGACCCGGGCGCACCGCAGCGAGCCCGGGCTGGCCGAGAAGTGGGACCTCTACGTGCTCGGTTTCGAGCTGGGGACCGCGTACTCCGAGCTGGTGGACCCGGTGGTGCAGCGGGAGCGGCTGGTGGCCCAGGCCCAGCTCGCCGCCCGCGGCGACGACGAGGCCATGCGGCTGGACGAGGACTTCCTCCGGGCGATGGAGTACGGAATGCCGCCCGCCGGGGGTATGGGAATGGGAATCGACCGGCTGTTGATGGCGCTCACCGGCCTGGGAATTCGGGAAACCATCCTCTTCCCCCTGGTTCGCCCGGAGTAGTCGCGCATCTCCACCGGGTCGTTACCGCATCCTATTGACGCGGCAAGCGTCGGGCGGGTTATCGTGCTCTCAGTTTGCAGGAGCACCCTGCTCGAAAGGAATGTGGGACGTGGCCAAGCAGATCATTCATAAGCTGGTCGATGACCTGGACGGCGGGGACGCTGACGAGACGGTCAAGTTCGCGCTCGACGGCGTTCAGTACGAGATCGACCTGTCGAGCTCGAACGCCGAGAAATTGCGCGACGTATTCGCTCAGTACATCGCCCACGGCACCAAGGTGGGCAGGGGCGGTGTCGTCGTCGGCGGCCGGGCCGCGCGCGGTCGGGGTGGCGCCACCGCCGACCGGGAGCAGAACAAGGCGATCCGCGCCTGGGCCAAGAAGGCCGGCAAGGACATCTCCGACCGCGGCCGGATCCCGCAGGAGATCGTTGACGAGTACCACGCGAAGGCCGGTCACTGACCGAGACCGCCGACGGGCGACATCGACGCCGGGCCGGAGCACGACTCCGGGCCGGCGTCGCCGTATCCGCCCGGGACCGCGTCCGAGCGGGAAGAATTCCGTCCCGACGGTGGTTGTCCACAGCCGGTGGAGAGTCCGTCCACAGCCTGTGGACGACTCCCGGACGGCCCGGATCCGGGCCGCGTCGGCACCGGCACGGCCCGCACGACGGGTCCGCGACGTGGCCCGAATTTCGCTCTGCGCGTACAGGCGGGGGTACCGGAACACCCCCTGAGCGCGGACGGTTGTGTAAAACGACGCGTACACGGCCTCCGGCGGGGACACACGACCTCAGCGGAGTCGGCTCGCGGCGATAGAGTAAGGAGGCACGGACGCCCGTCCCGGTCGTCCGCGCACCGGCCCCGCCACGACTTCTTGACCATCAAGATCGAGTGCGCACGGCACGTGAGGAGCACGAGGGCATGTTCGAGCGGTTCACCGACCGAGCGCGACGGGTTGTCGTCCTGGCCCAAGAAGAGGCCCGGATGCTCAACCACAACTACATCGGTACGGAACACATCCTGCTGGGCCTGATCCACGAGGGTGAGGGCGTCGCCGCCAAGGCTCTGGAGAGCCTCGGCATCTCCCTGGAGGGTGTGCGACAGCAGGTCGAGGAGATCATCGGCCAGGGCCAGCAGGCGCCGAGCGGGCACATCCCGTTCACGCCGCGGGCCAAGAAGGTGCTGGAGCTGTCGCTGCGCGAGGCGCTGCAGCTCGGCCACAACTACATCGGCACGGAGCACATCCTGCTCGGTCTGATCCGCGAGGGTGAGGGCGTCGCCGCCCAGGTGCTGGTCAAGCTCGGCGCCGACCTCAACCGGGTCCGCCAGCAGGTGATCCAGCTGCTCTCGGGCTACCAGGGCAAGGAGCCGGCCGCGGCGGGCGCCACGCCGGGCGAGGCCGCGCCGTCCACCAGCCTCGTGCTGGACCAGTTCGGCCGCAACCTGACCCAGGCCGCCCGCGAGGGCAAGCTCGACCCGGTCATCGGGCGCGAGAAGGAAATCGAGCGGGTCATGCAGGTGCTCTCCCGCCGCACCAAGAACAACCCGGTCCTGATCGGTGAGCCCGGCGTCGGCAAGACCGCCGTGGTCGAGGGGCTGTCCCAGAAGATCATCAAGGGCGAGGTGCCCGAGACGCTGAAGGACAAGCAGCTCTACACGCTCGACCTCGGCGCCCTGGTCGCCGGTTCCCGCTACCGCGGTGACTTCGAGGAGCGCCTCAAGAAGGTGCTCAAGGAGATCCGCACCCGCGGCGACATCATCCTCTTCATCGACGAGATCCACACCCTGGTCGGCGCGGGCGCCGCCGAGGGCGCGATCGACGCGGCGAGCATCCTCAAGCCGATGCTGGCCCGCGGCGAGCTGCAGACCATCGGCGCGACCACGCTCGACGAATACCGCAAGCACCTGGAGAAGGACGCCGCCCTCGAGCGCCGCTTCCAGCCGATCCAGGTGGGTGAGCCGTCGCTGGCCCACACCATCGAGATCCTCAAGGGCCTGCGCGACCGCTACGAGGCGCACCACCGGGTGAGCATCACCGACGCGGCCCTCGTGGCCGCCGCGACGCTTGCCGACCGGTACATCTCCGACCGCTTCCTGCCGGACAAGGCGATCGACCTCATCGACGAGGCCGGTGCCCGGATGCGGATCCGCCGGATGACCGCGCCGCCAGACCTGCGCGACTTCGACGAGCGCATCGCCCAGGTGCGTCGCGACAAGGAGTCCGCGATCGACGCGCAGGACTTCGAGCGCGCCGCCCAGCTGCGCGACAAGGAGAAGCAGCTCCTCGGCCAGAAGGCGCAGCGGGAGAAGGAGTGGAAGGCCGGTGACCTGGACGTCGTCAGCGAGGTCGACGACGAGCAGATCGCCGAGGTGCTCGGCAACTGGACCGGCATCCCGGTCTACAAGCTGACCGAGGAGGAGACCTCACGCCTGCTGCGCATGGAGGACGAGCTGCACAAGCGCGTCATCGGCCAGGAGGACGCGGTCAAGGCGGTCTCGAAGGCGATCCGGCGTACCCGGGCCGGCCTGAAGGACCCGAAGCGTCCGTCGGGCTCGTTCATCTTCGCCGGCCCGTCCGGTGTCGGTAAGACCGAGCTCTCCAAGGCGCTGGCCGAGTTCCTGTTCGGCAGCGAGGACGCCCTCATCCAGCTCGACATGTCCGAGTTCCACGACCGCTACACGGTCTCCCGGCTGGTGGGTGCCCCTCCCGGCTACGTCGGCTACGACGAGGGCGGCCAGCTGACCGAGAAGGTGCGGCGTCGGCCGTTCTCGGTGGTCCTCTTCGACGAGATCGAGAAGGCCCACCCGGACGTGTTCAACACGCTGCTCCAGATCCTGGAGGACGGTCGGCTCACCGACGGTCAGGGCCGGATCGTGGACTTCAAGAACACGGTCATCATCCTGACCACCAACCTGGGCACCCGCGACGTCGCCAAGGCGGTCTCGCTCGGTTTCCAGGCGTCGGAGGACTCCGAGTCCAACTACGACCGGATGAAGCAGAAGGTCAACGACGAGCTCAAGCAGCACTTCCGGCCTGAGTTCCTGAACCGGATCGACGACACCATCGTCTTCCACCAGCTGCGCCAGCTGGAGATCCTGTCGATCGTCGACATCATGATCCAGCGGATCGAGGGCCAGCTGCGCAACAAGGACATGGGCCTGGAGCTGACCGACAACGCCAAGAAGTACCTGGCGAAGAAGGGCTTCGACCCGGTGCTCGGTGCGCGTCCGCTGCGTCGCACGATCCAGCGCGACATCGAGGACAACCTGTCCGAGCGGATCCTCTTCAACGAGCTGACCCCGGGTCAGATCGTGGTGGTGGACTGCGAGGGCGACCCGGAGGACATCGACAAGTCCAAGCTCGTCTTCAAGGGCGCGGACCGGCCGGCCACCGTGCCGGACGCCGTCCCGGCCGACCTCGGCGGCACCGCCGCCGCAGGCGCGGACGAGTAGGGCAGAACAGCACGAGGGGGGGGGGGGGGGGGGGGGGGGGGGGGGGGGGGGGGGG
>NZ_JBPQTK010000138.1:0-14782 GCF_051386315.1 Micromonospora sp. URMC 107 | reverse complement strand
ACGCGGCCACCAGGTCGACCGGGCGGGCCGGGTCTGCGGCGGCGCGGACCCAGTTGCCCCGGGTGGTGACGGCGGTGCCGCCCCAGTCGTAGAGCAGGTCGTCGGCCGCGACGCCGGCGGCGAGGCTGAAGAAGTTGTTCTCGGCGACCACGGCGGACTGCACCCCGACGCCGATCGCGTACTGGAACCCGTCGCCGGCCAGCCGGTAGTGGTTGTTCCACACGTCGACCTGGCCGAACCGGACCCGGGGCAGCCGCTGGAGCACCCCGTCGAAGAGGTTGTGGTGCAGGCTCACCTTCAGCCGCCCGACGTCCGGGCCGACCGTGTTGGACGAGCCGATCAGCATGACCTTGTCCCGTCCGACGAACCGGTTCCAGGAGAGGGTCACCAGGCTCGCGGTGTGCGTGACGTCCACCGACCCGTCGTGCACCTGGTACGGCCGGCCGAGGTGCACCGGCTGGGCGCTGTCCGGGTTGTCGCCGTCGGTGAAGGTGTTGTGGTCGATCCAGACGTGCTCGCTGCGGCGCACCGAGATCTGGTCGTACTGGGAGTTCCAGTTGCCGGCGGCGCCGTCGGTGGGGGACCAGGCGGGGAAGCAGTCCCGGGCGTCGTCGAAGGTCAGGTTCCGCACGATCGTGTTGTGTGCGCCGTCGAGCATCAGCGTCAGGCCGGTCAGCCGCGCGTCGCGCAGGCCGACGATGGTGGTGTTCGGGCCGACGTTGATCTGGGTCTGCCGGGTCTGGTTCGTCACGGACCGCACCCGCGCCGCCTCCAGCGGCCCGCTCGGTGCCACCCGGCCCCAGACCGCCGGGTCGTACGCCGCGAGGTACGCCGCCAGCGAGTACTCCGGGTCGGCGAGGTCGGCGCAGTCGAGCGGGGTCCCGTCGGGCCCCTCGAAGCCGTCGACCTCGCCCCTGACGTAGATGATCTTCGGGGTGGCGTTGCCCCGGTTGGTGGCGTTGTCGCCGCCGAGGGCCGCGACCAGCTCGGCCCGGCTGGAGACGACGTGCACCTGTTCCGGCGTCGCCGCCGCGCCGCCGGTGGTGCCGGCGCCCTCAGCCGCCCAGCCGTCCCCGGCCGGCAGTGCCTGCCGGCCCAGGTGCCGGGCGGCCCAGGAGAGCCCGCCGTCGGCCGCGGCGGCCGTGCCGTCCGGAACCGGGGCGGCCCCGCCCTCCGGGGCCGCCGCCGCGCTCCCGGATGTCGCCGCGAGCGCGACGACGATCGTCGCCGCGCCCAGTGTCTGCTTCCACATCTATCGGACCACCTGTTCGTCGCCTGTTTGATATGTGGCAACGGTAGGTTTCGCGATTTATGCGAGTCAATGACAAACGTGTGCAGAAGTGTTGCAATTGATCAAATCGGCCGGTACCGTCCCGACCGCCCTCGGTCGGGATGACGCCGCTATGTCCGATATGGACCCGCGCCAGGCGGGCGGTTCAGTTGCAGTGCGTTGCGGTCCCCTCCTGCCCGGTCAGGTCCGTGCGGTGCGGCGCCACCGCCCACGGCACCGCCAGCTCCGACAGCAGCGCCCCTTCGTCGGCCGCCCGGCGCAGCAGCCGGTTGATCCCGCGCACGGTCAGCACCCGCTGCGGGCCGTCGCCCGTGGCGGTGACGAGGTCGCCGCCCAGCGGCGCCGGCTCGGGCGCGGTCGTGACCGCCTCCAGCACCGCGGTGAACCCGGTGGTGCGCGCCAGGGGCGCGATCAGCGGCACCGCCGGGTCGGCCCGGTGGTCGAGGAGGTTCTCCAGCAGCCCGCGCCGGCCCGGCACCTCGCGCGGGTCGGCGTCGCCGGGCAGCAGCAACCGGTCGGTCGGGTACTCCAGCACGGCCCGGCCGGCGGTGCCGGTCACGATCACCTCCCCGGCGACGAAGTCCTCGCCGGCCAGGGTCACCGCCGCGACGATCGGCGGCCCCGAGCGGGGCAGCACCCGCAGGGTCGCCGTGTCGTCCACCTCGATCGGCCGGACCCGGTAGCGCTCCACCTCGATCCGCGCGGGCTCCACCGGCGCGTCCCCGGCGGCCTCGGCGACCGCCAGGCACTGCATGACGGCGTGCGCCAGCGGGTTGGCCAGCGCGCCGTCCAGCACCGGCCGGCCGTGCAGCGTCCGCCGCCCCGCCCACGGTGCCCGCGCGTAGTAGGCGTCGGAGCGCTGCCAGGCCGCCACCGTCGCGATGCCGGTGACGGTCCCGAGCCGCCCGGCCCGGACCGCGTCGGCCAGCTCCGTCAGCGCCGCCGAGCCGAGCGCCTGGAAGCCCACCTGGCACGCCCGGCCCGTCGCGGCGAGGGCGTCGGCCAGCGCCCGGTGCTCGGCGGTGGACAGCACCGGGGGCTTCTCCAGCAGCAGGTCGGCGCCCGAGGAGAGCACGTCCAGGGCGATCGGCAGGTGGGTGTGCGGCGGGGTGCAGACCACCACCACGTCCGGCCGGGCCGTCCGCAGCATCTCCCGGTGGTCGGTGTGGACCAGCGCGCCGTCCGGCACCGGCGCCGCCGGGTCGTCCTCGACCGGGCGTACGTCGACCAGGGCGACCAGCCGCAGTCGCCCGGCGGTGTGCAGCGGAGCGATGACCCGCCGGTGCCAGCGCCCGTGCCCGTTGGCCCCGACGACCGCGACCCGGGGCACGGCGCCGGGCGGGAGCGACCCGGCCGGTCCCGCCGCGGCCTGTGCGGCGGCCGTCACCGGGCGCCCGCCAGCGTCGCGGCCACCCCGTGCCGTTGCAGGGCGGCCAGCCACCCGGTCACCTCGGCGCGCACGTCGTCGTCCTCGGCCACCTCGGCGGGGAAGACCTCGCGCAGCGCGAAGACCGCGTCGACCGCCCCCGCCGGGGTCCCCGGGCCGGCGGCGAGCGCCGCCCGGATCTCCTCGGCGAGCGGATCGGCCAGCGGCAGGAGGTGGCCGTCGTCGGCGTGGCCCTGGGCGAAGCGCAGCCAGGCGGCCACCACCAGCGTGGCCCAGTGCGCCGACCGCCCTGCCGCCCGCAGGTCGGCGATGGTGTGCAGGATCCGCTGCGGCAGCTTCTGCGAGCCGTCCATGGCCACCTGGAGGGTGCGGTGGTGGATCGCCGGGTTGGCGAACCGGGTCAGCACCTCCTCACCGTACGCGACGACCGAGACGCCCTCGGGCGGGCTGAAGCTGGCCGCCACGTCCTCGGCGACCAGGTGCCGCAGCACCGTCGTCAGGTGCGGCAGGGCCAGCGCGTCGGCGATGGTCTCCCGGCCGGCCAGCGCGCCCAGGTAGGCGGCGGCCGAGTGCACGCCGTTGAGGGCGCGCAGCTTCAGCCGCTCCCACGGCCCCGCGTCGGCGGTGAGCACCGCGCCGGCCCGCTCCCAGGCCGGCCGGCCGCCCGGGAAGTCGTCCTCGATGACCCACTGCCGGTACGGCTCGGCGACCACCGCCGCCAGGTCGGCCACGCCCAGGGCCCGCTCGGCGTCGGCGAGGGTCTGCGCCGTGCTGGCCGGCACGATCCGGTCGACCATGGTGCCGGGGAAGCTGACGCACTCCCGCACCCAGCCGGCCAGCGGCTCCGGCACCCCCGCGTACGCCACCGACTGCTCGACCAGGCCGCGCAGCCGGCGGCCGTTCGCGGGCAGGTTGTCGCAGCTGACCAGGGCCAGCGGCGGGCCCTGCGCGGCGGCGCGGGCGAGCAGCCCGCGCAGCAGCAGGCCGGGTACGGTGACCGGCGCCCGGTCGGTGCGCAGGTCGGCGGCGACCTCCGGGTCCGGCCGCAGCCGCCCGGTCACCGGGTCGAGCTGGTACGCCTTCTCCGTCACGGTCAGGGTGACCACCCGGATCGCCGGGTCGGCCAGCAGCGCCACCACGCCGGCGGGGTCCCCCGCGGCGTGCCGCGTGCCCGCCAGCGCGCCGACCACCCGGGTGTGGCACCCCTCGGCGCTGGTGGTGGTGACGCTGAACAGGTTGTCCTGCGCGGCCAGCGTCGTCACCACGTCGGGATTGCGCGGCGCCACGCCGACGATGCCCCAGTCACCCCCGGCGCGCGCCATCGCCTCCTCGGTGTACACCGCCTGGTGGGCGCGGTGGAACGCGCCCAGCCCGAGGTGGACGATGCCCGCCGGCACGCTGCCGGGACGCAGCAGCGGGCGGCTGTCGGTCGGCAGCCGGCGCAGCGTCGCGAGACCGAGCCGCGCGGCGCCGACGGTCACCGCCACACCGGCCCGTCCGGGAAGCGGAACTCGGCGATCGACTCCGCCTTCATCGTGGAGCTGTAGCCGGGGGCCTCCGGCAGCAGGTAGCGCCCCTCGCGGGTGCGCACCGGGTCGACGAAGTGCTCGTGCAGGTGGTCGACGTACTCCACCATCCGGCCGTCGAGGCTGGTGCCGACCCGCAGGTAGTCGAAGACGGCCAGGTGCTGGACGTACTCGCACAGGCCCACGCCGCCGGAGTGCGGGCAGATCGGCACCCCGAACTTCGCCGCCATCAGGATCTCGGCGAGGACCTCGTTGACGCCGCCGACCCGGCAGGCGTCGATCTGCATCACACCGATCGCCTCGGCCTGGAGCAGCTGCTTGAAGATGACCCGGTTGGCGGCCACCTCGCCGGTGGCGACCCGGCACCGGCCGTCGGTCAGCCCGGTGACCGCCCGCGCGATGCGGGCGTGCCCGAGGATGTCGTCGGCGTGCGTCGGCTCCTCGATCCAGTACGGGTCCACCTCCGCCAGGGCGGTCATGTTGGTGATCGCCTCGTCGACGTCCCAGACCTGGTTGGCGTCCATCATCAGCAGCGCGTCCGGCCCGATCTCCTCCCGGATGATCCGCGCCCGCCGCAGGTCGTCGGCCGGCAGCCCGCCGACCTTCATCTTCATCGCCCGCCAGCCCTGCGCGTACGCCTGCCGGGTCAGCGCCCGGACCTTGTCGTCGGGGTAGCCCAGCCACCCCACCGAGGTGGTGTACGACGGGAACCCGTCGCGCTCCAGCTCGGCGCGGCGCTCGTCCAGCCCGACCAGCCCCTTGTCGAGGATGGCCGCCGCCTCGTCCGGGGTGATGGCGTCGGTGATGTGGTGGAAGTCGACGCTGGCCACCAGTTCCTCGGTGGGCAGCTCGGCGAGCAGCTGCCACATCGGCTTGCCGGCCAGCTTGGCCCGCAGGTCCCAGACCGCGTTGACCAGCGCGCCGGTGGCCATGTGGATGACCCCCTTCTCCGGGCCCAGCCAGCGCAGCTGCACGTCGGCGCTGAGCGAGCGCCAGAACGCCACCGGGTCGGCGAAGATCTCCTCGACGGTGCGGCCGGTCACGTGGTGGGCGAGGGCGTTGATCGCCGCGCAGGTCAGCTCGTTGCCGCGACCGTTGGTGAAGGTGAACCCGGCCCCGGTGACGCCGGCGTCGGTGCGCAGCTCGACGTAGCTGGCCGAGTAGTCGCCCCGGTTGATCGCGTCCGAGCCGTCGCCGGCCGCGGCCGTCGGGAACCGCACGTCGTGCACGTCGACGGCGGTGACGGTGACAGTCACAGGACATTCTCTCCGATCTTGAAGACCTTCTTCGGGAGCCGGTACGCCAGGTCGACGATCGTCTCGGCGGCCTCGTCCTCGCCGAGGCGGTGCTCGGTGACCAGCCGGGCCAGGTAGGCGGCGTCGACCCGGCGGGCCACGTCGTGGCGTACCGGGATGGAGCAGAACGCGCGGGTGTCGTCGACGAACCCGGCGGTGTTGTAGAAGCCCGCGGACTCGGTTACCGACTCGCGGAACCGGCGCAGCACCTCCGGCGAGTCCAGGAACCACCACGGCGCGCCGAGGTAGAGGGCGGCGTACCCGCCGGCCAGCGGCGCGAGTTCCCGGCTGAAGGTGTACTCGTCGAGGGTGTAGAGCACCACCCGCAGCCGCGGGTCGTTGCCGTACGCGTCCAGCAGCGGGGTCAGCGCGTGCAGGTACTCGGTGGCCTGCGGCAGGTCGCCGCCGACGTCCCGGCCGTGCCGCGCGTACAGCCAGCGGTTGTGGTTGCGCACCGCGCCGGGGTGCAGCTGCATGACGAGGCCGTCGTCCAGCGACATCCGGGCGGACTCCAGCAGCATGTGCGCCCGGAACGTCTCCGCGTCGGCCGCGTCGGCGACCCCCCGCAGGCCCTTGTCGTAGAGGCGCGCCGCCTCGTCCGCGCCGAGCGCCAGCGTGCGCGCGGTCGGGTGGCCGTGGTCGGTGCAGGTGGCGCCGGCCGCGATGAAGGCCGCCCGCCGCCGGCGCAGCGCCGCCAGGTAGCCGGCGTACGTGCCGGTGTCCTCGCCGGTGATCTCGCCGAGCCGCGCGACGTTCTCCGCCCAGCCGTCGAACTCCATGTCGACCACGTTGTCCGGCCGGAACGTGGTGATCACCCGGCCGCCCGGCCCGCCCCAGCCGTCGGCGGCGAGCTTGGCGTGCTGCCCCAGGTCGTCCAGGGGCGACTCGGTGGTGGCGAGCACCTCGATGCCGAACCGCTCGAACAGCGCCCGCGGCCGGAACTCCGGCTCGGCGAGCCGGGCCGCGAGCTCGTCGTAGACGGCGTCTGCGGTGGCCGGCGAGAGCGGGGTCCGCACCCCGAACACGTCGGTGAAGGTCTGCTCCAGCCAGAGCCGGGAGGGGGTGCCCCGGAACAGGTGCCAGTGCGCGGCGAAGCGTCGCCAGATCGTGCGCCCGTCGGCCTCCGTGGGGCTGCCGTCGACGGTGGGCACGCCCAGGTCGGCCGGGGGGACGCCCTGGCTGAGCAGCATCCGGGTGAGGTAGTGGTCGGGCACGATCAGCAGCCGCGCCGGATCGGGGAACGGGCGGTCCTCGGCCAGGATCGCCGGGTCGACGTGCCCGTGCGGGGAGATGATCGGCTGGGGCGCGGCCAGCGCGTACAGCCGACGCGCCACCGCGCGCTGCGCGGGGTCGGCGGGGAAGAGCAGGTCGGTCGTGGGCACGGGTGGGGCTCCTCGGAAGGTGTTCGCGGCTCAGGGGAGGTCGAGCAGGTCGGCGACCCGGACCGGGGCACCGGTGGTGAAGGACCGGTTCGCGGCCAGCCCGGTGAGCAGGGCGAGGGCGCCGTCGCGGGCGGTCGCCGCCCGCCCCATCGGGTCCGGCTCGCCGCCGATCAGGACCCGGGCCATCCGGGCGTCGGCGCCGCCGTGCCCGGAGCGGGTGTGCCCGGACACGGGTACGACCTGCGGCGGCGCCCAGAACGGCCGCAGGGTCAGCGTGGCGGAGCCGGCCTCGGCGGCGGCCTCGTCGCCGTGCAGCGCCGCGCCCTTCAGCGCGCCGGCGGACGCGGGGCTGACGTGGTCGCTCTCCACGACCTCCAGCTCCAGCCGGCCCCGGCTGCCGTTGACCATGACCCGGTAGCCCTCGTAGGGGGCGTACGCGGTGAGGTGGTAGGTCATCGTCGCGCCGCTGGAGTAGCGGGCCAGCACCGCCATGTCGTCCTCGATGTCCACGCCGGGGGCGAAGACGTTGCGGTCGCGCTGGTAGCCGTCCTCGGCCTCGGCGTCGAGGTAGAGCTCGCGCAGTTTCGGGTGCGCGTCGAGCCGCAGCGCGAACGGGTCGTCGTCGGCGGCGGGGGAGCCGTGCGCCCGGTCGTAGTCGCGGGCGTAGCCGTGCCGGCGGCCGGCCTCGCCGTAGAAGAACAACCGGCCGCTGGCGTACACCTCGACGGGGGTGGCGTCCAGCCACCAGTTGACCAGGTCGAAGTGGTGCCCGGCCTTGTGCACCATCAGCCCGCCGGAGTGCGCCTTGTCGCGGTGCCAGCGGCGGAAGTAGTCGGCGCCGTGCCGCACGTCGAGCAGCCACTCGAAGTGCACCGAGCCCACCTCGCCGACGGCGCCGTCGGCGAGCAGCTCGCGCAGCTTCTCGTGCAGGGGGTTGTAGCGGTAGTTGAACGCCACCCGCACCTGCCGGCCGGTGTCGGCGACCGCGTCGAGGATCCGCCGGCAGCCGGCGGCGTCGACGGTCATCGGCTTCTCGGTGATGACGTCGCAGCCGGCCCGCAGCGCCGTGTCGATGTGCGCGGCGTGGGTGTCGTCGACGCTGGTCACCACCAGCACGTCGACGCGCTCCTTGCCGAGCATGGCGGCCAGGTCGTCGGCCCGGTACGTCGGCACCGGCGGGTGCCCCAGCTCGCCGAGCCACCGGTTGTGGGCGTCCATGCGGGCCTGGTTGACGTCGGCGAACGCGACGAGTTCGGCGGTGTCGGCGTGGTCGCGCACCAGCGCCCGGACGAACATCTCGGCCCGGGACCCGGTGCCCACGAGGGCGTGGCGGACCCGCTGACCGGTGCTGGACGACATGGCGACCGCCTCTCGGTTGCTGCAAAGGTTTGCAGCGAAATAACCACGAGCCGCGCGGCGGCGTCAACGATCGATGCCAAACCGGCGGCATAGATCCGATTTGATACGCATTTGAGCGCATGGTGGGAGCGTGGCCGAAACGTATCTGTAACCATCGGCCGTTGACACCGGCACAACCGTTTGCATTAATTGGCGACACCTGACGTGACCCCAGCCACACTGGACGAAGGGCCCCGCCGTGCCAGCCACCATCCGAGATGTCGCCCGGGCCTCCGGCGTGCACATCTCCACGGTCTCCCGCACGTTCTCGGCCCCGCACCTGGTCAACCCGGAGACCCGGGGCCGGGTGCTGGCCTGCGCCGAGGAGCTTGGCTACCGGCCCAACCGCGCCGCCCGCGCCCTGATCACCGGCCGTACGCACAACATCGGGCTGATCATCGCGGACATCGCCAACCCGTTCTTCCCGCCGCTGATCAAGGCGGCGGAGAGCCAGGCCCGGCAGCGCGACTACCACGTCTTCGTCGCCGACACCAACGAGGACCCGATCGCCGAGGAGGAGCTGGTCCACGCGCTGGCCAAGCAGGTGGACGGGGTGCTGCTGTGCAGCCCGCGGATGAGCAACAGCATGATCGAGCAGCTCAGCCGCGAAGTGCCGCTGGTGGTGATAAACCGGCAGGTCACCGGCCTGCCGTGCGTCACCATGGACGTCGGGCAGGGCGCCCGGTCGGCCATCGAGCACCTGCTCGGCCTCGGGCACCGGCGGATCGCCCTGCTCAGCGGGCCGCGCGGCTCCTGGACCAGCCGGGAGATCCGCCGGGCGGCCGGCGTCGCGGCGCGGGCCGGCGGCGCCGAGTTCACGGTGCTCGGGCCCAACCAGCCCACCGAGACCGGCGGTGCGGCCCTCGCCGAGCAGGTCCGCCGCAGCGAGGCCACGGCGGTCCTCGCCTACAACGACCTGATGGCGATCGGCCTGATCGAAGGGCTCGACGCCCTCGGGATGCGCGTCCCGCAGGACGTGAGCGTCGTCGGCATCGACGACATCGCCCTGAGCCGGCTCACCCGGCCCAAGTTGACGACGGTGGCCACGCCCAACGCGGCCGCCGGCCGGACGGCCGTCGACATGCTCCTGCAACACGACACCGTCGCCGCCCGTGGCTCACGCGGCGGCCGGGGTGTCACGAGCGACGACCGTCGTACCACCGCACAGGTAATGCTCCAGACCGAACTGGTCATCCGCGACTCGACCGCCGCCGCGCCGGCGGACGGTCGGAACCGTCCCGACGCCGAGTTGGTCGTCCCGGGCCCGCATCGCCTTGCGGGCCCGGGTCGCCCGACCGCGGCCACCGGTGGCGTCGTCGCCTCCTAACGCCAAGGAGTGAGCGCACATGCACCCCGCAACGCCCCCCACCACTGGCACGCAGGCCGTGCCCGTTCACCGTACCCCCGTCCGCCGACGGCGGTTGATCCGCGGCCTGCTCGCCGCGGTCGTCGCCCTGCCCCTGGTCCTCGGTGCCGCCGGCTGCGGCGGCGACGAGGAGGCCAGCACCGACCCGAACGCCCCGGTCAAGCTCTCGGTCTTCTGGTGGGGCGGTGAGGCCCGGGCGAAGCTGACCGAGGAGGCCCTCGCCCTCTACACCAAGAAGCACCCGAACGTCACCTTCGAGAAGACCTGGCAGGCCAACCAGGGCTACTTCGACAAGCTGGCCACCCTCACCGCCGGCGGCAACCCGCCGGACCTCTTCCAGATCGACGACAACTACCTGGCCGAGTACGCCTCCCGCAGCACCACCCTCGACCTGACGTCGTACAAGGACTCCGGCGACCTCGACGTGTCGAAGTTCCCCAAGAGCCTCTGGCAGTACGGCGTGGTCGACGGCAAGCTCGCCGGCGTGGCCGCGGGGGAGAACACCCAGGGCCTGGTCTACAACAAGACGCTGCTGATTAAGAACGGCCTGCCCGAGCCGACCACCGGGATGACCTGGGAGGAGCACATCGCCTGGGCCGAGCAGGTCGCGAAGAAGACCAAGGTGCCCGGCACCCAGGACCCGAGCGCCGACTACAAGGCCTTCTGGGTGTGGCTGCGCCAGCAGGGCAAGGACCTCTACAAGGGCAAGGAGCTCGGCTTCACCGCCGAGGACGTGACCAAGTGGTTCGACCTGTGGAAGGGGGCCCGGGACCGGGGCGCCACCCCCACCCCCGACGTCATCCACGAGGGCAACGCCACCGACATCACCAAGCAGCTCGTGGTCACCGGCAAGGCCGGCACCAGCTGGGTCTGGGTGAACCAGATGCCGGAGCTGAAGAAGAACACCAAGGACGAGCTGGGCGTCATCGCCTACCCCGGCGACCCGAGCGCCCAGTGGGCCCGCGCCTCCATGTACTGGTCCGTGTTCAAGGGCAGCAAGCACAAGGACGTCGCGGTCGACGTGATCAACTTCCTGGCCAACGACCCCGAGGCGGTCAAGATCCTCGGCACCGACCGGGGCCTGCCGTCCAACCTGGACCTGCGCCGCGTGGTCAGCGACGACGTCACCGACCCGGCGATGAAGCAGTCGATCCAGGTCGAGTCCGACCTGGCCCAGAAGTTCGGCGAGGCGCCGCAGGTCCCGCTCAAGGGGCACAGCAAGGTCCGCGCCGAGCTGATCAAGGCCGCCGAGAACGCCCAGTACGGCCGGATCAGCTCCGCCCAGGCGGCGGAGCAGTTCATCGCCGCCTGCAAGTCCGCCATCGCCTGACCCTGGCGCTACCGAGAGGAACCGGCTCGTGGCTCTGACCACGGCGCCCGACCCGACCCGACGACGTACCGGATCCGTCCCGACCCCCGCCGGCAGGCGCGGGGTCGGGCGGGACCGGCACGGGGACGGTCTGGCCGGCTACGTCTTCCTGTCGCCCTGGCTGCTCGGCCTGCTGGCCGTCACGGCGATACCCATGCTCCTGTCGCTCTACCTCAGCTTCACCAACTACGACATCCTCACCCCCTTCTCCGAGGTGGAGTGGGTCGGGTTCGCCAACTACGAGCGGATGTTCACCGCCGACCCGTCGTACTGGCACTCGGTGCGGGTGACGCTCACCTTCGCCCTGGTCGCCGTGCCGCTGAAGCTGGCCGCCGCGCTCGGGGTGGCCCTGCTGCTCAACCGTGCCTGGCGCGGCGTCGGGCTGTTCCGCGGCCTGTTCTACCTGCCGTCGCTGCTCGGCGGCAGCGTCGCGCTGGCCATCGTCTGGGTGAACATGTTCAACCGCGAGGGCGCGTTCAACTCGTTCCTGGGCTTCTTCGGCATCGAGGGCAAGCCGTGGGTCAACGACCCCGACTGGGCCCTGGAGACCCTGATGGTGCTCGCCATCTGGCAGTTCGGCGCGCCCATGGTCATCTTCCTGGCCGGCCTCAAGCAGGTGCCCACCGAGCTCTACGAGGCCGCCTCCGTCGACGGCGCCGGCAAGTGGCGGCAGTTCGTCGCCGTCACCCTGCCGATGCTCTCGCCGGTGATCTTCTTCAACCTGGTGCTGGAGACCATCCACGGCTTCCAGGGCTTCACCGCCGCGTTCGTGCTCAGCAACGGCACCGGCGGCCCGGTCGACTCCACCCTGATGTACACCCTGAACCTCTACATCACGGGCTTCACCGACCTGGAGATGGGCTACGCCTCGGCGATGGCCTGGGTCTTCCTGGTCGCCATCGCGATCATCACAGCGATCTTCTTCAGCACCGGGCGGTTCTGGGTGCACTACTCCGACGGGGAGGACCGGTGACGGCGACGGCAACCCCGGTGGCACCGGCGGCGACCGGGCCACGCCGCCCGCGCCGCGCGGGCGGCGGGCAGGCCCTGCGCCTGCTCATCCTGATCGCGATCGTCGCGGTCGTGCTCTACCCGCTCTTCTGGATGATCGGTACGTCCCTGAAGAGCCAGGAAGAGATCGTCAACAACATCGGCCTGCTGCCGAACGAGTTCACCCCGGGCAACTACGCCGACGGGTGGACGAACTTCGACTTCAGCTTCGGCCGCTTCTTCCTCAACAGCGCGATGGTCAGCCTGCTGACCGTGATCGGCAACGGCGTCTCCTGCCTGCTCGCCGCGTACGCCTTCGCCCGGCTGCGGTTCCGGCTGCGGGGCGTCTGGTTCGCCGTGATGATCGGGACGCTGCTGCTCCCCGGTCACGTGCTGATCGTGCCGCAGTACATCCTGTTCCGCAGCCTCGGCCTGGTCGGCGGCGAGTGGCCGTACCTGCCGCTGCTGATCCCACAGTTCCTGGCCACCGAGGCGTTCTTCGTCTTCCTGATGGTGCAGTTCATGCGGGGCATCCCCAAGGAACTCGACGAGGCCGCCAAGATCGACGGAGCGAACGCGTTCGGGATCTTCCGGCACGTGATCCTGCCGCTGAGCCGCCCGGCGCTCGTCACCACGGCGATCTTCTCGTTCATCTGGACCTGGAACGACTTCTTCCGTCAGCTCGTCTTCCTCTCCGACCTCGAGGACTACACGGTGCCGGTGGCGCTCACCCTGTTCATCGACTCGACGAGCCAGAGCGCCGTCGGCCCGATGTTCGCCATGTCGGTGCTGTCGCTGCTGCCGGTGTTCCTGTTCTTCGTGGCCTTCCAGCGGATGCTGGTGGAGGGCATCAACACCAGCGGGCTCAAGGGATGAGGCCGCAGCGCGACGGCGGGCCGGGCCGGGACGACGGGCCGGCCCGCCGCGACTGGCGGGACCTGCTCACCGACGCCACGGACCTGGCCGTGCTCGGCATCGCGCTGACGCTGGCGGCGCTGCCGGTGGTCACCGCGGCGGCGGCCGTCGGCGCCGCGAGCGCGGCGGTGCACGACCGGTACAGCGTCGGGTCGTGGCCCTCGGCCCGGGAGAGCCTGATCCGGTACGGCCGGGGGCTGCTGCCCGGCGCGGGGGTGAGCGTGCTGGCCGTCGCGGCCCTCGGCCTGCTCGCGGTGGACGTCGCCGCGCTGGCCGGCGGCCGGGTGCCCGGCGGGGCGCCGCTGCTGCTGGTCACCGTCGCGGTGACCGCCGCCCTGGCCGGGTACGCCGCGCTGGTCGTGGTGGAGGTCGGCCGCCGCGGCGGGCGCGGCTGGCGGGACGCCGCCCGCGCCGCCGCCGGCGCCTGCCGTGCCCGCCCGGGCACCTGGGCCGCCGCCGGCGGGGTCAGCGCCGTCGCCGCGCTGCTCGCCGTCCTGGTCACCCCGGTCGCGGTGCCCATCCTCGCCGGGTACGTGGTCGCGGCCCTGCACGCGGTCGCCCGGCGGGTCGTGCTCGCCCCGGTGGGCCAGTCGTGACCGGCGACGGCCGGCGGCTCGCCGGCACCGAGAGCGACCGGCAGCTCAGCGTCGACGACGTGCCGGTGGCCCGCTACGTCGTCGCCCCGGCGATCGACGCCCGGCACGGCCCCCGCCCCTACCTGCACCCCGTGCGGACCCTCGGGGGGACGGTGGTCACCGACGCGTTCCCGGCCGACCACGTCTGGCACCTCGGGGCGTCCCTGGCCGTGCAGGACGTGGACGGCACCAACCTCTGGGGCGGGCGCACCTACGTCCGCGACGCCGGCTACACCTGGCGCGACGACCACGGCCGGATCGCGCACACCCGGTGGGAGACCCTCGGCCCGCAATGCCTGGCGCACCGCCTGGAGTGGCGCGACCGGGACGGGGCGGTGCTGCTCACCGAGCGGCGGGAGCTGACCGCGCAGCGGGTCGGCGAGCGGGCGTGGGCCCTCGACGTCGGGTACACGCTGACCGCCCCCGCCGACCGGGACGTGACCCTGGGCAGCCCGGCCACCAACGGACGCCCGGGCGGCGCCGGCTACGGGGGCTTCTTCTGGCGGGCCGTCAGCGCGACGCCCGCGCGGGTGTGCACCGCCACCGCCGAGGGGGAGGAGGCCGTCAACGGCAGCGCCGCGCCGTGGCTTGCCTTCGCCGGCACCGGGCCGGACGGGGCCGCGTACACGCTCGTGCTGGCGGGGCTGGGGGAGGGCGACCGCTGGTTCGTCCGCACCGCCATGTACCCGGGCGTCTGCGTGGCGTTCGCCTTCGAGCGGCCCAGGACGATCGCCGCGGGTACGAGCCGCACGGGGCGACACCGCGTGGTCGTCGCCGACGGCGCGCTCGACCGGGCCGAGGCCGCCGCGCTGGCGGCCGGGGAGACGGTGTGACGCGGCCCGCCCACCCCCGGATTTGACGATCTTGTCGCGTCGGCGTAACTTTCTCTCTGCCAGCGCGGAACGGACGAAACGGGGCGATGCTCCGGGAAGGCCGGGCGCGGCGACGAGCTTCGGGACCGGGGGTGTCGCACCCGCCGGTGCCCGGACCGGGCGGTGCCCCGGATCCGCCGCGAGGCGGATTTGGTGAGGCGGAACCGACCGGGTAAGGTTCACGGTCGGCAGGGAGCCGGGCGAGCTCGCGGGTAACCGCGGAGCGGCCGGTCTGCCGAACTTCCCGAAAATCGTCGGCGAGAGCCGGCGTTGTCGGGATGCCCGGAAATGGGATTGAAGTGGTGCGGATCGCTGCGAAGCGGTTTGACACGGCGGAAACCAGCGGGTAACGTAGT
>NZ_JBPQTK010000137.1:0-14805 GCF_051386315.1 Micromonospora sp. URMC 107 | reverse complement strand
TGCACCTCACCGACGACCAGGGGTGGCGGATCGCGGTCGACTCCTGGCCCCGGCTGGCCGAGGTCGGCGGGGCGGGCAGGTCGTCGCCGAGTTCGGGCGCTGGGGCGAGCACGACCCCCGCGGCCCTGGCCGCGGCCCGGGCCAGCTCGGCGGCGGCCGGTTCGTGGACCGGCAGGTCGAGCTGCCCGGTCGTCCGCTCGTTCACCCCGGGGCGGGACGGGTCGAGCGGCTCCGGGGCGGCGGTGGGAACGGCTGGCACGGCGTCGGCTCCAGGGGGTGTATTTGCGGCGGTTATGGCAAAGACGAGGTTCACCGAAAAGCGTGCGGTCAAGAGTACGAGGCGGAGCGTGAAATGCGTGATCGTGCGCGTGGAAGCGTTCCCAAAAACCGGTACGAACGCGGATAGTCGTGATAGCTGTGCCTATTGTCACCGAACGGTCCCAGGCCACGCGATGTTCGCTTAGCCTTCGCCCACCGGCCGGCTTGGCACCGGGATTGCCGGTGGTCCATCCCGGGGTAATGAGCAACTGAACCTTCGTTAAGTGTCGGACCGGCGCGCGTGGGAGGGCTCTGGTGGCAACGCAAGAGACGGTGGAACACAAGTACGTCTACGCCTTCGCCGAGGGCAACAAGGACCTCAAGGACCTGCTCGGCGGCAAGGGGGCCAACCTGGCCGAGATGACCAATCTCGGTCTGCCGGTCCCACCGGGCTTCACGATCACCACGGAGGCCTGCAAGGCGTACCTCGCCACCGGTGAGGAGCCCGACGGCCTGGCCGAACAGATCGCCGCGCACCTCGCGTCGCTGGAGCGGGCGATGGGCAAGTGCCTCGGTGACCCGGAGGACCCGCTGCTGGTCTCCGTGCGCTCCGGCGCCAAGTTCTCCATGCCCGGCATGATGGAGACCGTCCTGAACGTCGGCCTCAACGACCGCAGCGTGCAGGGACTCGCACGGCAGGCCGGCGGCTCGGGCGACCAGGCCCCCTCCGGCGGCGCGGACCGGTTCGCCTGGGACTCCTACCGTCGTCTGATCCAGATGTTCGGCAAGACGGTGTGCGAGGTGCCGGGCGAGGAGTTCGAGCACGCGCTCGACGACGCCAAGCGGGCCAAGGGCACCAGCAACGACCTCGACCTCGACGCCGACGACCTGCGGGGGCTGGTCGACGCGTACAAGAAGATCTTCTTCAAGCACACCGGCCGGGAGTTCCCGCAGGAGCCGCGCGAGCAGCTCGACCTGGCCATCCGGGCGGTCTTCGAGTCGTGGAACGCCGAGCGGGCGGTGCTCTACCGCCGCCAGGAGCGCATCCCGGCCGACCTGGGCACCGCCGTCAACGTGGTGGCGATGGTCTTCGGCAACCTCGGCCCGGACTCCGGCACCGGCGTCGCGTTCACCCGTGACCCCGCCAGCGGCGCCCAGGGCATCTACGGCGACTACCTGGCCAACGCCCAGGGCGAGGACGTGGTCGCGGGCATCCGCAACACCGTGCCCCTGCAGGAGCTGGAGCGGCTGGACAAGAAGTCCTACGACGAGCTGCTCAGCATCATGGCCCGCCTGGAGGGCCACTACAGGGACCTCTGCGACATCGAGTTCACCATCGAGCGCGGCAAGCTCTGGATGCTCCAGACCCGCGTCGGCAAGCGCACCGCCGCCGCGGCGTTCGTCATCGCCGGGCAGCTCGTCGACGAGGGCCTGATCGACCTCGACGAGGCGCTGCACCGGGTCAACGGCGCGCAGCTCGCCCAGCTGATGTTCCCGCGGTTCCGGCTCGACCACGAGTTCAAGCCGGTGGCGAAGGGGATCGGGGCGTCGCCGGGCGCGGCGTCGGGCAAGGTGGTCTTCACCTCCGCCCGCGCGGTCGAACTGGCCGCCGAGGGGGAGTCGGTGATCCTCGTCCGCCGGGAGACCAACCCCGACGACCTCAACGGCATGATCGCCGCCCAGGGCATCCTCACCTCGCGCGGCGGCAAGACCAGCCACGCCGCCGTGGTGGCGCGGGGGATGGGCAAGACCTGCGTCTCCGGCGCCGACGAGATCGACGTCGACGTCCCGCAGCGCAGGTTCGTCGTCGGCGGGCAGACCGTCGTCGAGGGCGACGTCGTCTCCATCGACGGCACCACCGGCAAGGTCTACCTCGGCGAGGTGCCGGTCATGCCGTCGGAGGTGGTGCAGTACTTCGAGGGCAGCCTCGACCCCGAGCACGTCGACAACGCGCTGGTCCGGGCCGTACACCGGATCATGTCGCACGCCGACGCCCGGCGGCGGCTGGCCGTACGCACGAACGCCGACACCGGCGCGGACGCCGCCCGGGCCCGGCGCTTCGGCGCGGAGGGCATCGGCCTCTGCCGCACCGAGCACATGTTCCTCGGCGACCGGCGCGAGCTGGTCGAGCGCCTGATCCTGGCCCGCGACAACGGCGAGCGGGAGGCCGCGCTGGCCGCGCTGCTGCCGTTGCAGCGCGCCGACTTCGAGGAGATCTTCCGGGAGATGGACGGGATGCCCGTCACCGTCCGGTTGATCGACCCGCCGCTGCACGAGTTCCTGCCCCCGCTGGAGCAGCTCGCGGTCAACGTGGCGGTCGCCCAGGAGCGCGGCGAGGACGTCGCCCAGGAGGAGGCGCTGCTCGCCGCCGTGCGGCGGATGCACGAGGAGAACCCGATGCTGGGCCTGCGCGGCGTCCGCCTCGGCCTGGTCATCCCCGGCCTGTTCGCCATGCAGGTGCGGGCGATCGCCGAGGCGGCGGTCACCGTCACCCGCGGCGGCGCGGTGGCCAGGCCGGAGATCATGGTCCCCCTGGTCGGCGCCGTGCAGGAGCTGGAGACGGTCCGCGCCGAGGCCGAGAAGATCATCGCCGAGGTGGTCGGGGACAGCGGCGTAGAGGTGCTGATCGGCACGATGATCGAGGTGCCCCGGGCGGCGCTGACCGCCGGTCAGATCGCCGAGGCGGCGCAGTTCTTCTCCTTCGGCACCAACGACCTGACCCAGATGGGCTGGGGCTTCTCCCGCGACGACGTCGAGGGCGCGTTCTTCTGGCGCTACCTGGAGCTGGGCATCTTCGGCATCTCGCCGTTCGAGTCGATCGACCGCGACGGCGTGGGCCGGCTGGTGCGGATCGCCGCGGAGGAGGGCCGGGCGGCCCGGCCGGAGCTGAAGCTCGGCGTCTGCGGCGAGCATGGGGGTGACCCGGAGTCGGTGCACTTCTTCCACGAGGTCGGCCTGGACTACGTGTCCTGCTCGCCGTTCCGGGTGCCCGTCGCCCGGCTGGAGGCCGGCCGCGCGGCGGTGGAGACCGACGGCTCCGACAGCCGCTGACGCGGACGGTACGGACAGGCCGGCGGCGGACCCGGGGGAGCGGGTCCGCCGCCGCTGCCGTGCGGGCGGCCCGTGCCGGCGCGACCGCACCATGGGTCGGGAGCCGGGCGGGCCGGTCGGCGCGCTCCGACTCCGAGGGTTGCTCAGACCGGCGGGCGGCGCCAGGTGTGGGGGGTGACGCGCCGGGGCAGCCTGCCGCCCGAGGTGCGGGCCGTGAGCCGGGCGTGCGCCTCGGGCACCGCCGCCGCCCCGATCAGGCGGTTGGTGTCCAGCACCGAGCCGGTGCGTCGGGCCACCGCCCGCGCGTCGGCGTGCAGTTCCTCCAGGTCGACGCCGGCGTCGGCGACCAGCGTCAACAGGGCGTTGCGCCCGGCGGGATAGGTGACGACGGCCCCGGTCGAGGTGCGGAGCACCGATTCCCGGAACTCGCCGTGCCGCACCGTGTCGGCCACCCGGTGGCCGAGGCCGAAGCTGGCCGCCGCGAGCGCCGCCAGGTGGGTGGCGTCCGTCGCCGGCAGGTCGCTGGAGATCAGCAGGCCGTCGGTGCCGGCCAGCACCGTGCCCGCCACCTCGGGGCGGCGCCGGCGCAACTCCGACAGTTCCGTTCCCATCATCGTGTCCGCGTCCACGGGCGTCTCCCCACCGTCGGGCCCTCAGTCTGGTCACGTTCCGCGCTGGGAACGCTACCGGCGGCCATGCCGGACCGCGATCCCGTAACCGTCGGCGATCGGTCGACAACTCTCGCCTGTTCGGAGGTTGCGCGGTCGTCGGGCGCGCGCCGGCGGCGCGCCGTCCGCGGCGCGCGGGCGTAACCTGATCGGCATGAGCAGCGCCTGGGAGAGCCTGACCGTCGACGCCCGGGACCCCGCCCGGCTCGCCCGCTGGTGGGCCGAGGCGCTGGGCTACCAGGTGGTCACCGAGCAACCGGACGAGGTGGAGATCCGCCGCTCCGCCGACTGGCTGCCGGGCATCGTCTTCGTGCCGGCCGCCGACGACAAGACGACCAAGAACCGGCTGCACATCGACCTGCGCCCCGACGACCAGGAGGCCGAGGTCGAGCGGCTGGTCGACATGGGGGCCCGGCACGTCGACGTGGGGCAGGGCGACGTCGGGTGGACCGTGCTGTCCGACCCGGAGGGCAACGAGTTCTGCGTGCTGCGGCAGCGTGAGGGCTGAGCCTCCCGGGCCGGACGATCCGGACGTCGCCCGCTGGGTCGGCGAACCACCGAAGGACACCGGGTACGGACGGTCGGCGTACGAGCGGGACCGCGCCCGGGTGCTGCACTCGGCGGCGTTCCGGCGGCTCGCGGCGAAGACCCAGGTGCACACCGCCGGCACCGACGACTTCCTGCGTACCCGGCTGACCCACTCGCTGGAGGTCGCGCAGATCGCCCGGGAGATGGGGGCCCGGCTGGGCTGCGACCCGGACGTGGTCGACACCGCCGGGCTCGCCCACGACCTCGGCCACCCGCCGTTCGGACACAACGGCGAGGACGCGCTGGACGACCTCGCGGCCGGGTGCGGCGGCTTCGAGGGCAACGCGCAGACGCTGCGGGTGCTGACCCGGTTGGAGGCCAAGGTGGTCGCCCCGGACGGGACGTCCGCCGGCCTCAACCTGACGCGCGCCTCGCTCGACGCGGTCAGCAAGTACCCGTGGCCCCGCCGCCGGGAACAGCGCAAGTTCGGGGTGTACGACGACGACCTCCCGCTCTTCGCCTGGCTGCGCACCGGCGGGCCGGGTGACGACCGGCGCTGCCTGGAGGCGCAGGTGATGGACTGGGCCGACGACGTGGCCTACTCGGTGCACGACGTCGAGGACGGCATCCACGGCGGGTACGTGTCGCTGCGCCCGCTGCTGCGCGACCCGCAGGAGCGGGCGGCGCTCTGCGCCGACGTCGCCGCCACCTACTCCGGCGAGTCCCCGGCGGACCTCGGCGAGGTGTTGCTGGAACTGCTCGACGACCCGGTGCTCGCCCCGCTGGCCGGGTACGACGGCAGCCACCGCGCGCAGGCCGCGTTGAAGGCGACCACCAGCGTGCTGACCGGCCGTTTCGTCTCGACGGTCGTGGCGGCCACGCAGGCGCGGTACGGTCCCGGCCCGCACCGCCGCTACGCCGCCGACCTGGTGGTGCCCCGGCGGATCCGGGCGCGGTGCGCGCTGCTCAAGGGCATCGTCCTGCGGTATGTGATGCGTCGCCCCGGCGCGGGGGACCGCTACCGGCGGCAGCGGGAGGTGCTGGCCGAGCTGGTGCACGCCCTGGCCGACCGGGCGCCGGACGGGCTGGATCCCGTCTTCGCCCCGCTGTGGTCGGCCGCGCCGGACGACGCGGCCCGGCTCCGGGTCGTGATCGACCAGGTCGCCTCGCTGACCGACCCGGCGGCCGTCGCCTGGCACGCGCGGGTGGTGCGCGGCGCGGGAGGCGGGCACCCGCCGGCCGAGGAGCGTGGGATGGGCAGCCGCGCAAACTTAGGCTAACCTAACCGGCATGACGGAGCGCCCCATCAAGGTCACGACCGCCCGGGTACTGCGCACCGAGCGGCCCACTCCCCACCTCGTCCGGCTGGTGCTCGGCGGTGAGGAGTTGACCGGCCTGCCGGTGGGCGAGTTCACCGACCACTACATCAAGATCGTCTTCCCGGCGCCGGGGACGGAGTATCCGATCCCGGCGGACCTCAACGCGATCCGCCGTGACCTGCCCCGGGAGCAGTGGCCCCGGCTGCGCGCGTACACGGTGCGGGCCTGGGACGCGTCGACCGGTGAGCTGACCGTCGACATCGTGCACCACGGCGACGTGGGCGTGGGCGGGCCGTGGGCGGCCGCGCTGCGCCCCGGCGACCCGGTGCACTTCGTCGGCCCCGGCGGGGCGTACGCCCCCAGCCCGGACGCCGACTGGCACCTGCTGGTGGGCGACGAGAGCGCGTTGCCGGCCATCGCCGCCGCCCTGGAGCGGCTGCCCGCCGGCGCCCCGGCCACCGTCTTCGTCGAGGTCGCCGACCCGGCCGACGAGCAGCCGCTGGCCAGCCCGGGCGCGGTGCGTCTGACCTGGCTGCACCGGGGCGACCGCCCGGTCGGGGAGGCCCTGGTCGCGGCCGTGCGCGCCCTGGAGTTCCCGCCCGGTGACGTGCAGGCCTTCGTGCACGGCGAGGCGACCTTCGTCAAGGAGCTGCGCCGCCTGCTCCGCGTCGAGCGCGGCGTCTCCCGCGAGCTGCTCTCCATCTCCGGCTACTGGCGCCGGGGCCTGGACGACGAGGGCTGGCGCGCCAGCAAGCCCGACTGGAACCGGCAGGTGGAGGCCGAGGAGGCCGCCGCCGTCCCGGCCTGACCGGTCCGCGCCGCGCCTGACCGGTCCGCGCCGCGCCTGAACCGGCCCGGCCGGGCAGGTTCGCCCGATATCGCCGTGTGCCGCCCGCCCGCCCAGCAGGATGGGCAGGGGGTGGCCATGAGCGGGCAGGTGCGGGAGCGGACGCAGGCCGTGGGCCGGATCGACCGCACGGTCCTGGCGCTCAGCGTCGGCGGCGTACTGGCCGTCGTGGCGTGGGGCGTGCTGGCCCGGCGCTCCCTGGCCGGCTTCGGCGAGTCGGGCCTGGCCTGGGTGATCGACACCTTCGGCTGGTTCTTCGTGGTGGCCGCCGACGCCTTCCTGGTGCTCTCGGTGATCATCGCCGCGACGAAGTTCGGCCGGATCCGGCTCGGCGCCGACGACGACGAGCCGGAGTTCAGCACGCTGGCCTGGGTGGCCATGATGTTCAGCACCGGCATGGGGATCGGCCTGGTCTTCTACGCCGTCGCCGAGCCGATCGAGCACTACGGCGCCCCGCCGCCGGCCAGCGGCGTCGCGCCGAACACCGGGGCCGCCGGTGCGGCGGCGATGCAGTACACGCTCTTCCACTGGACGCTGCACCCGTGGGCGATCTACGCGGTGGTGGCGCTCGCGCTGGCGTACTCGACGTTCCGCAAGGGGCGGCCCAACCGGATCTCGGCCGCCTTCCAGCCGCTGCTCGGCGCGCGGACCGAGGGGCCCCTCGGCCGGGCGATCGACCTGCTGGCCGTCTTCGCCACCGTGTTCGGCTCGGCGACCAGCCTCGGCCTCGGCGCACTCCAGGTCGCCGCCGGGCTGGACCTGGTCACCGGGGTCCCGGACACCACCGCCGTCGAGCTGGTGGTGATCGGCGCCCTCACCCTGGCGTTCGTCGTCTCCGCCTTCTCCGGCCTGCACCGGGGCATCAAGTGGCTGTCGACCACCAACGTCGTGCTCGCCGTCGCGCTGATGGTCTTCGTGTTCGTGGCCGGCCCGACCATCTACACGCTGGAGGTGCTGCCCGCGTCGGTCGGCGACTACCTGAGCAACCTGGTCACCATGTCCACCCGCACGGGCGCCTTCTCGGACCCGGCCTGGTTGGGCAACTGGACGATCTTCTACTGGGCGTGGTGGATCTCCTGGGCCCCGTTCGTCGGCATCTTCATCGCGCGGATCTCCCGGGGGCGCACCGTCCGGCAGTTCGTCGCCGGGGTGCTGCTGGTGCCCAGCGGGGCCAGTGTGGTCTGGTTCGCGGTGCTGGGCGGCAGCGCCCTGCGGGTGCAGGCCACCGGCACCCGGGATCTGGTCGCCGACGTCGGCGCGGGCACCGAACGGGCCCTGTTCGGCCTGCTGGAGGCGCTGCCCCTGGCCGGCCTGACCACCGTCCTGACGATGGTGCTGGTCGGGCTCTTCTTCGTCACCGGCGCCGACTCCGCCGCGCTGGTGCTCGGCTCGCTGACCTCCCGGGGCGCGCTGCGCCCGCACCGCGCGCTGGTGGTGGTCTGGGGGGTGCTGATCGGCGCGGTCGCCGCCGTGCTGCTGCTGGTGGGCGGGTTGGACGCGCTGCAACAGGCGACCATCCTCGTCGCCCTGCCGTTCGTCGTGGTGATGCTCGGCCTGGCCGTCGCGCTGGTCCGGGACATGGCCCGGGACCCGGCGGTCAACCCGCCGCCGCGGGTCCGCCGCTCCGGCCTGGCCGCGGCCGTCCGGGCCGCCCGGTCGTACGACGAGGAGGACCCGCCGCCGGTGCGGCGCTACCTGCGGCGCCCGCGCTGAACCGGCGTGGCCGGCCCGGACGCCGCCGGACGGTCCGACCCGGCCGGCGGGACCGCCGGGGCGAGCCGGTCGGCCCGGGCGCGACCGCCGAGGTGACGGCGGTGGTCGCCACACGCGGCGTCCCCCGGCGGCGCGGCGTCGGTGCGGCAGGGCAGGATGTACGCCGAGGGGGTGGCGGACATGGCTGGGCGGATCCGGGACGAGGACATCGCGCTGGTCCGGGAGCGCAGCTCGATCGCCGACGTCATCTCCGAGACGGTGACCCTGAAGTCGGCCGGCGCCGGCAACCTCAAGGGGTTGTGCCCGTTCCACGACGAGAAGAGCCCGTCGTTCAACGTCTCGCCCGCCCGCAACGTCTGGTACTGCTTCGGCTGCGGCGCGGGCGGCGACGCGATCAAGTTCCTGATGGACGCCGAGCACCTCAGCTTCGTCGAGTCGGTCGAGCGGCTCGCCGACCGGGCCGGCATCCAACTGCGCTACGTCGAGGGCGACTCCGCCGCGCCGCGCCCGCGTCCCCAGCAGGGGCAGCGGCAGCGCCTCGTGGCCGCGCACGCCGCCGCCGTCGAGTTCTACCGCGCCCAGCTCACCACCGCCGGTGCGCGCCCCGCCCGGGAGTTCCTGGCCCGGCGCGGCTTCGACCGGGCCGCCGCCGAGCGCTACGGCTGCGGGTTCGCCCCGGACGCCTGGGACCTGCTCACCAAGCACCTGCGCCAGCAGGGCTTCAGCCACGACGAGCTGGTCACCGGCGGGCTGTCCCGGCCGTCCCGTTCCGGCACGCTGATCGACCGGTTCCGCCGCCGGCTGATGTGGCCGATCCGCGACCTGGCCGGCGACGTGATCGGCTTCGGCGCCCGCAAGCTCTTCGACGACGACGACGGCCCGAAGTACCTGAACACCCCCGAGACGCCCATCTACAAGAAGTCGCACGTCCTCTACGGCATCGACCAGGCCAAGCGGGAGATCGCCAAGCAGGGCAAGGTGGTCGTGGTCGAGGGCTACACCGACGTGATGGCCTGCCACCTGGCCGGGGTCCCGACGGCCGTGGCGACCTGCGGCACGGCGTTCGGCGGGGACCACATCGGGGTGCTGCGCCGGCTGCTGATGGACACCGACGACGTGGCCGGTGAGATCATCTTCACCTTCGACGGCGACGCCGCCGGCCAGAAGGCCGCGCTGCGCGCGTTCGAGGACGACCAACGCTTCGTCGGGCGCACGTTCATCGCGGTCAGCCCGGACAACATGGACCCGTGCGACCTGCGCCTGGCCAAGGGCGACCTGGCGGTCCGCGACCTGGTCGCCCGCCGCGAGCCGCTTGTCGACTTCGCGCTCCGGCACGTGATCAACCGGTACGACCTCGACACCGTCGACGGTCGGGTGGAGGCGATGCGCCGGGCCGCCCCGCTGGTCGCCAAGCTCAAGGACCGGGAGAAGCGCCCGGAGTACGTCCGCAAGCTCGCCGGTGACCTCGGCATGGAGATCGAGCCGGTGCAGCGGGCCGTGCTGGCCGCCGCGTCGGCCACCCCCGGCAGGGACGCCGCGCCGGCGCCCCGACCCGCCCGGCCGGAGCCGGTCGTCGACAACCCGCACTCGATGGTCGAGCGGGAGGCGCTGAAGCTCGCCCTCCAGGAGCCGGTGCTGGCCGGGCCGATGTTCGACGCGGTCGAGGCGTCGGAGTACCGGCACCCCGTGCACGCGGCGGTGCGGGCGGCCGTCGCGGCCGTCGGCGGGGCCGCCACGGCGACCGGCGGCGCGGTCTGGATCGAGTCGGTCCGCGACGCCTGCGAGGACCTGGCCGCCCGGGCGCTCGTCGGCGAGCTGGCCGTGGAGCCGCTGCGCATCGACGGCGAGCCCGACCCGCGCTACGTCTCGGTCACCATGGCCCGGTTGCAGTGGGGCTCGGTGACCAGCCGGATCAGGGACCTGAAGTCCCGGATCCAGCGGATCAACCCGGTCAACAACAAGGACGAGTACTTCGCCGCCTTCGGCGAGCTGCTCTCGCTGGAGCAGCACGCCCGGGCGTTGCGCGAGCAGGCCGCGGGAGGACTGTAGATGGGACTGTTCCGCCGCAAGCCGAAGCTGCCCCCGGCCGACCGGCCGCCGCTGGCCGCCGACGAGCGGGTGCTCGCCTGGGCCGCGGTCGGCAACGGCGAGGGCGACGGGGTGGTGGTCGCCAGCAACCTCGGGCTCTGGCTGCCCGGTCGGGCGCACCGGCTGGGCTGGCACGACGTCCTCAAGGCGGTCTGGTCCGGCCGCGAGCTCACGGTGACGCCGGCCGAGCGGCTCGCCGAGCGCGACGGCTACCTGGTGGTGGCCGACTGCCCGGCCGAGACCTACCTGCTGCTCGACCCGGGGGAGCTGCCGCACCAGGTGCGGGAGCGGGTCACCCGGTCGGTGGCGTACACGCGGCACCACCCGGTGCCCGGCGGCGCCGGCCGGATCGCGGCGCGCCGGGCGCCGGGGGTGGACGGCCTCACGTGGACGGTCCGTTTCGACCCCGGCACCCCGACGGACGACCCCGAGGCGCTCGCCGAGACCGACCGCCTCGTGGCCGAGGCCCGCGCCGCCACCGCCCCGGCGGACGTCTGACCGGGGCGGCTCAGCCGCGCTGGTAGTACCGGGCGGCCCCGGGGTGCAGCGGGATCGGGTCGGTGCCCGAGGCGCTCTGCTGGGTGAAGTTGCCGGCCTCCGGGTGCACCCTGACCAGGTCGGCCTGATAGGCGAAGAGCAGCCGGGTCAGGTCGTACGCCAGCTGGTCGGGCATGTCGGCGCTGACCAGGATGACGTTCGCCACCGTGACCGTCGGCGTGCCGCTCCTGGTCTTGTAGGCGTCCTTCGGCAGCTCCGCCGTGGTGTAGACCGACCCGTGCCGCGCGGTGAGCGGCTCCATCAGGTCGGCGATCGGCAGCAGCGCGTACGTGCCGGGCGCGCTGGCCAGCAGGTCGGCGATGCCCGGCGTGGGCAGGCCGCCGGAGAAGAACATCGCGTCGAGCGTGCCGGCCCGCATCCGCCGCACGGTC
Source organism: Micromonospora sp. URMC 107 (assembly GCF_051386315.1). Classification (NCBI taxonomy): domain Bacteria; kingdom Bacillati; phylum Actinomycetota; class Actinomycetes; order Micromonosporales; family Micromonosporaceae; genus Micromonospora; species Micromonospora sp. URMC 107. The sequence goes on along the minus strand of NZ_JBPQTK010000137.1, from coordinate 3,404 downwards.
TCCGGCAGGGAGAGCGTGGCCCGGACGACGTCCCGGTCCGGGTCGAGGCCGGCGGCGGTCAGCAGCCGCCCGGCGATGATGTCGGTGCCGGACTTCGGCGAGCCGGTGGAGATCCGCTTGCCGCGCAGCTCCGACAGCTTGGTGATCTTCGCGTCGGCACGGACGATCACGTGGGTGTAGTTGCTGTAGACCCGGGCCAATGCCCGGACCGGCTGCGGCTGGCCCTCGAAGGCCCCGCGCCCCGCGACGGCGTCCGCCGCCGTGTCGGCGAGGCTGAAGGCGATCTCCATGTCGCCGCTGGCCAGCCGGTTGATGTTCTCCACCGACGCGCCGGTCGGCTCGGCGCGCGCCTCGTAGCCGGGCAGGTGGCGGCTGATCACGTCCGCGTAGCCGCCGCCGAGCTGGTAGTAGACGCCGGTGGTGTTGCCGGTGGCGAGGAAGATCCGGCCGCCGTGCCAGGGCTGCGGCCCGGCGTCGGTCGTGCCGCACCCGACGGCGAGCACGGTCGCGAGCAGGGCCGCCAGCAACCGGCAGGACCGTCCGATCACGCCCGGACCGCCGGCTCCAGGGCCTCGGCCACCCGCTGGACCAGCATGGCGGTCTCGTAGCCGATCTGGCCGAGGTCGCAGCCGGGCGCGGCGAGCACCCCGACGAGCGCGCGCTCGCCGACCGCCATCACCAGCAGCACCCCGCCGTCCATGTCGACGATCTGCTGGCGTACCCGGCCGGCCGACATGAGCCGGGCGGCGCCGATGGTCAGGCTGGCCAGGCCGCTGATCACGGCGGAGAGCTGGTCCACCTGGTCCGGCGCGAGGTGGGGCGAGGCCGCCAGCCGCAGCCCGTCGCCGGAGACCGCGAGGGCGTGCGACACGTCCGGCACCTGTTCGGCGAAGTTGGCCAGGAGCCAGTCCAGGCCGGCGCTCACGGATGAAGTCATGGGGTTCTCCTGGAGGGTGTCGTCTGGGTACGTCGGGTCGCGGCGGCCACTCCCTCGGCGAGCGAGGAGAGCCGGGACCGTACGACCTCGGGGTCGAGCAGGTCGCCCGCCGGCCGCGCCGGCGGGGCCTCGTGCAGCGTGGCCGGCAACTGGCCACCCCGGGTGCGGCGGGGCAGCCCGGCCCCGGTGAGCGGGGCCGGCGGCGTCGCGGCGCCGCCCCCGGGCCCGGTCGGGCGCGCGCCGAGCACCGGGAGCGTGATCGTCGGCGCGTGGTGGACGCTGGCCAGGTCGGGCAGGGCGGCGGGACCACCGGTCCCGGTGCGGGGCCGGAACCAGGCGGTCTGGGCGGGGACGACCGGCGCGGGCGGGCGCGCGTCGGGCCCGGGCGGCGGCGCCTGCTGCGCGACCGGCGCCTGCGCGCGCGCCTCCTGGGCGTCCGGCGTACGCGCCTCCGGGGCGGAGCGCGGGGCGACCTCCTCGATCCGGGTCAGCGCCGACTCCGGGATCTCCACCTGCGCGACGGTGCCCGCGCCGCTGTTGTGCAGCTGCACCCGCACCCCGTGCCGGGCCGCCAGGTGGGCGACCACGTGCAGGCCCATGCTGCCGGCGGAGGCGCTGGAGAGCATCGCGGGGGCGAGCAGCCGCTCGTTGATCGTGGCGAGCCGGCTGTCGCTGATGCCGATGCCCTGGTCGTGCACGCGCAGCGTGAGGCCGTCGATCGTGCGCCGGCCGTCAACGTGCACCGGGGTGTCCGGCGGGGAGTAGACGGTGGCGTTCTCCAGCAGTTCGGCGAGAAGGTGGACCAGGTTGCCCACCGCGGCGCCGTGCACCGCGGCGATCGGCACGTCGACCTCCACCCGCGGGTAGTCCTCGATCTCCGAGGCGGCCGCCCGGACGACGTCGGCGAGCAGGTGGGCGCCGTCGTGCGTACGGCCGGGCTCCCCGCCGGCGAGGACCAGCAGGTTCTCCCCGTTGCGCCGCATGCGGGCGGCGAGGTGGTCCAGCGCGAAGAGCCGGGCCAGCGCGTCCGGGTCGGTCTCCTCGCGTTCGAACTCGTCGAGCAGCCGCAGCTGCCGGGTGATCAGGGTACGGATGCGCCGGGCCAGGGCCTCGGCCATCCGGGTCACGTCCATCCGCACCTCGGCCTGTTCGCCGGCCAGGCGCAGGGCGGCCCGGTTCACCGTGTCGAAGGCCTGGGCGACCTGGGCGATCTCGTCGCGGCCCTGCCCGATGCCGGCGGTGAGCCGGGTGGCCGCGCCGTCGGCGGGCGCGCCGTCGCCGGCCGCGATGGCGGTGATCCGCTCCGGCAGTTCCCGGTTCGCCATGGTGAGCGCCGCGACCCGCAGCCGGCGCAGCCGGCGGCTGGTGCGCACGGCGAGCAGCACGGCCGCGGTCAACGACGCCAGCGCGACGGCGGTGGTCGCGCCGCCGGTGACCAGGGCCCGCAGCTGGGCGTCCCGGGCCAGCCCGGCGGCGTTGCGGTCGAGATCCTCGGAGAGTTCCCGGCCGAGCAGGTTGTACCGCCGGATGGCGCCGCTCTGGGCCACGTACCAGGCGTCGCCGTCGGTCTTCAGCCCGGCGGGCTCGGTCTCCACGTTGAGCGCGCTGTCGCGCATCCGGCGGGCGGTGGAGACGTCGGTGCCGGCGACCAGCCGGGTGTACGCGTCCGCCGCCGGCCGGCTGGCGATCCGGGAGAACTCGGCCTGCCGCTGCTCCTGCGCGCCCCGCAGCTGGCCGAGGCGGACCAGCTCGCCGTCCGCCAGCGCGCCCCGCACGAAGACGGTGCGCAGCAGGTCGCGTTCCACGGCGGCGAGGTGCTCCTGGGCGGCCACGGCGGCGACCTCGCGCGCCCCGTTGGCCAGCTCCCGGTCGCGCAGCTGGGCCGGCAGCGCGTCGGCGACGGCGAGCAGCGACTCGACCAGCGAGAGGTAGGTCGGGTCGGCGGTGGTGCCGCCCAGGGCGGACCCGCGGGCCGGTTCGAGCTGGCCGAGCTGCGCGTCGGCGCCGTCGAGCACCCGGCGCAGGTCGGGGGCGGCCCGGCGGGCGGCCCGGCTGGAGTCGCGGTACCGCTCGACGGAGGCGTCGACCCGCCGTCGCTGCGCGTCGACGAGGGGCCGTCCGCTGCTGCCGCCGCGCTGGCGCAGGGCCGCCGTCTCGCCGAGTTCCCGTTCCAGCTCGTGCACCAGGCGCACGGTGGCCGTCGCGGTGCCGGCCAGCACCCGGGCGCGGTCCGCGTCGTCGGTGGCGGCCATGGCCATGGCGGTCTGGGTGGACCCCAGCACGACCAGACCGATCGTGGCCACCAGGATGGGCGCCAGCAACTGGGTGCGTACCGACCACAGCCGGTCGGTGTGGTCGGCGGGCCGGTGGTGCCGGCGCACGCGGCCGGGGGTGGGGAGCGACACTCGGGCCCTCCGGGAGGTGGGGTCGGGGGGGGGGGGGGGGGGGGGGGGGGGGGGGGGGGGGG
>NZ_JBPQTK010000136.1:0-15022 GCF_051386315.1 Micromonospora sp. URMC 107 | reverse complement strand
AGCCCGAGGCGATCGCCATGTACACGGCGGCCGGCTACGACCGGATCCCGAACTTCGGCTACTACCGGGACGCCCCGGGCTGCATCTCCTTCGGCCGCACGCTCTGACTCGTCCCGCGCCGGGGGCCCGTCCGGGCTCCCGGCGCGGGACGCCCCGATCGCGCCGCTCGGGCGGCCCACCGCCGGTACGAGGGGCGCTCACCTCGGTGCCCGGGCCGGTCGCCGACCACGGGAACGAGCCGCGGACGGCGTCGCCCGGATACGACAGAGCCGGCGGGCCGTGTCGGCCCGCCGGCAATGACGAGTGTGAAGGTGGGGCCTACCGCGTCAGGCGCGGGTGACCTTGCCAGCCTTGATGCAGGAGGTGCAGACCTGCATCTTCTTGGTGTTGCCGCCACCGGCCGGGGTACGCACCGACTGGATGTTCGGGTTCCAGCGGCGGTTGGTCCGCCGGTGCGAGTGGGACACGTTGTGGCCGAAGCCCGGTCCCTTGCCACAGACGTCGCACACGCTAGCCACGGGATACTCCTGGGATTGAAACGTTCATGAGGTCGCCGCCAGGCGCAGCCCGGGCAACCTGGCCAGGTTACCCGATGACCCGAGGCCCGACCAACCGGCCCCGGACGCCGGCCCGAGGTGGGGGGCCGTCACCGCGCGACGCGGTCCCGGTCGCCCGGTCCGCATCCGTCCCCGCGCCATCGCCGCGCGTGGGGACACGCCACGAGGATAGTGGGTGCGCGCGGCCGCCGGACACGCCGTGGGAGTCCCGTCGACCCCGGCGCGTGTCGGTGCGCGCCAGTAGGCTTCTCGCCGTGCTGGACACCCTCGACGCCGCCGCGGTCCGCCGCTGGTGCGCGGGCGGGCTGGTCGCGCTGAAGCGCCACCAGGGCGAGATCGACGACCTCAACGTCTACCCGGTGCCCGACGGCGACACCGGCACCAACATGGTGCTCACCCTCACCTCCGCCCAGCAGGCGCTCGCGATGGACCTCGGCACCCTCCCGGAGGACGGGCCCACCGCGCACGCGCACGCGTTGCGGCTGATGGCCCGGGGCGCGCTGCTGGGCGCGCGGGGCAACTCGGGGGTGATCCTGTCGCAGATCCTGCGCGGCTTCGCCGACGCCGTCGCCGCCGTGCCCGTCGTGCGGGGACGCGAGCTGGCCGCCGCCCTGCGCGACGGCACCGCCGCCGCCTACGCCGCGGTCGCCCGCCCGGTCGAGGGCACGCTGCTCAGCGTCGTCGCCGCGGCGGCGCACGCCGCCGAGCGGGCCGACAGCGACGACCTGTGCGCGGTGGCCCGGGCGGCGGCGGGCGGGGCGGCACACGCGTTGGCGCGCACCCCCGAGCAGCTCCCGGCGCTGGCCCGGGCCGGCGTGGTGGACGCCGGCGGCCGGGGCCTCTGCCTGCTGCTCGACGCCCTGGTCGAGGTCGTGACCGGCGAGCGCCCGCAACGGCCCGCGCCCGCGCCGCGCCCCGTCCGCCCGCCGGCCACCGCCGTCCGCGAGACCGGTTCCGAGGACTACGCGTACGAGGTGCAGTTCCTGCTCGACGCCGGGCCGGAGGCGGTGGCCCGGCTGCGGGCCGAGCTGGCGGCCCTCGGCGACTCGCTGGTGGTCGTCGGCGACGGCAGTGCCGGCACGGGCACCTGGAACGTGCACGTGCACGTCAACGACGTGGGCGCGGCGATCGAGGCGGGCGTGGTGGCCGGCCGGCCGCACCGCATCTCGGTGACCCGCTTCGCCGACCAGGCCGCCCCGGTGCCGCCCGCCGTGGCGGCCGAGGGGCGGGCCGCCGTGGTGGTGGCCGCCGGCGCGGGCATCGCCGGGCTGTTCGCCGGCGAGGGCGCGACGGTGGTGCCCGGCAACCCGTCGATCGGCGAGCTGGTGGACGCGATCCGCGCCACCGGGGCGGCCCGCGTGGTGGTGCTGCCCAACGATCCCGACACGCAGGCGGTGGCGAGCGCCGCCGCCCGGGAGGCGCACGGGCTCGGCGTCAAGGTCAGCGTGGTGCCGACCCGCTCGCCGGTGCAGGCGCTGGCCGCCCTCGCGGTGCGCGACCCCGCCCGGCGCTTCGAGGACGACGTGATCGCGATGGCCGAGGCGGCCGGCGCCTGCCGCTACGCCGAGGTCTGCTACGCCCGCCGCGAGGCGCTGACCGTCGCCGGCCCCTGCCGTCCGGGCGACGTGCTGGCGCTGGTCGAGGGGGAGGTGCACCTGATCGGGTCCGACCTGACCGACACCTGCGCCGCCGTGGTCGACCGGATGCTCGGCGGCGGCGGCGAGCTGGTGACGCTGCTCTGGGGGGCGGACGCCCCCGACGGGCTGGCCGACGCGGTCCGTGCGCACGTCGGGCGGCGCTGGCCGTTCGTCGAAGTGCAGGCGTACCCGGGCGGGCAGCCGCACTATCCGCTCCTGGTGGGGGTCGAATGACGTCCGAGCCGTCCACGCTGGACACGCCGCTGAAGAAGCTGGTCGGTGAGAAGACCGCGAAGGCCCTCGCCGGGCACCTCGACCTGCACACCGCCGGCGACCTGATCTACCACTTCCCGCGCCGCTACGACGAGCGCGGCGAGCACACCGACATCCGCTCGCTCGACGTCGGCGAGCAGGTAACCGTGCTGGCCCAGGTGCAGCGCACCGCCGTGCGCCCGATGCGCCAGCGCCGGGGCAACCTGCTGGAGGTCACCGTCGGCGACGGCTCGGGCGGCACCCTGACGCTGACCTTCTTCGGCAACCAGGCCTGGCGGGAGCGGGAGCTGCGCCCCGGCCGGTGGGGCCTGTTCGCCGGCAAGGTCACCGAGTTCCGGGGCAAGCGGCAGCTCAACGGCCCGGAGTACGTCCTGCTCGGCGAGGGCGGCGACGGCGAGGCGGCGGCCAGCGAGGAGATCGAGGAGTTCGCGGGCGCGCTGATCCCGGTCTACCCGGCCGCCGCGGCGGTGCCCACCTGGGTGATCGCCCGCTGCGTCCGGGTGGTGCTGGACACCTTCACCGCGCCGGAGGACCCGCTGCCCGCGACCCTGCGCGCGAGCCGCAACCTGGGCGGCATCGGCACGGCGCTGCGCGAGATCCACCGGCCGTCCAGCAAGGAGGCGCTCTACCGGGCCCGACGGCGGCTCAAGTGGGACGAGGCGTTCGCCGTGCAGCTCACCCTGGTGCAGCGCAAGCACCGGGCCGCCGCGTGGCCGGCCCGGCCCCGGCCGGCGAAGCCCGGCGGCCTGCTCGACGCCTTCGACGCCCGGCTGCCCTACGAGCTGACGCCCGGCCAGCGCGACGTGGGGGTGGAGATCGCGGCGGACCTGGCCACGGCCCACCCGATGCACCGGCTGCTACAGGGCGAGGTCGGCTCCGGCAAGACGGTGGTCGCGCTGCGCGCGATGCTCCAGGTGGTCGACGCGGGCGGGCAGGCCGCGCTGCTGGCCCCGACCGAGGTGCTGGCCGCGCAGCACCACCGGGGCATCCTCGACCTGCTCGGGCCGCTCGGGCGGGCCGGCGAGCTGGGCGCGGCCGACGACGCCACCCGGGTCGAGCTGGTCACCGGCTCGCTGGGCGCGGCGGCCCGCCGGCGGGCCCTGGCCGAGGTCGCCAGCGGCGCCGCCGGCATCGTGCTCGGCACCCACGCCCTGCTCTACGAGGGCGTCGACTTCGCCGACCTCGGCCTGGTGGTGGTCGACGAGCAGCACCGCTTCGGCGTCGAGCAGCGCGACGCGCTGCGTGCCAAGGCCGAGCAGCCGCCGCACGTGCTGGTGATGACGGCCACCCCGATCCCGCGCACGGTGGCGATGACCGTCTACGGCGACCTGGAGACCTCCACCCTCTCCCAGCTGCCGCAGGGCCGCTCGCCGATCGCCTCGCACGTGGTCCCGGCCGCCGAGAAGCCGGCCTTCCTGGACCGGGCCTGGCGCCGGGTGCGCGAGGAGGTGGCCGCCGGGCACCAGGCGTACGTCGTCTGCCCACGCATCGGCGAGGGCCCGGCGAGCGAGGAGGAGCCGCCGCCGGAGGACGACAACGGGCGGCGCCCGCCGATGGCGGTCACCGAGGTGGCGCCGCTGCTCGCCGAGGGGCCGCTGCACGGCCTGCGCATCGGCGTGCTGCACGGCCGGCTGCCGACCGACGAGAAGGACGCGGTGATGCGCTCCTTCGCCGCCGGCGACCTCGACGTGCTGGTCGCCACGACCGTGGTCGAGGTCGGCGTCAACGTGCCGAACGCGACGGTGATGATCGTGCTCGACGCCGACCGGTTCGGCGTCTCCCAGCTGCACCAGCTGCGCGGCCGGGTCGGGCGGGGTTCGGCCCCGGGGCTCTGCCTGCTGGTGAGCGAGGCGCTGGAGGGGACGCCCGCGCGGGAGCGGCTCGACGCGGTGGCCTCCACGACCGACGGGTTCAAGCTCGCCGAGCTGGACCTGGAGCAGCGCCGGGAGGGCGACGTGCTGGGCGCCACCCAGTCGGGGCGCCGTTCGCACCTGCGGCTGCTCTCGCTGCTGCGCGACGCCGACCTGATCCGCGACGCCCGGGCCGAGGCGATCGCCCTGGTCGAGGAGGACCCGGAGCTGGCCCGGCATCCGGCGCTGGCCGCTTCGGTGGCCGCCCTGGTCGACGAGGAACGCGCGGAATACCTGGAGAAGGGCTGATCTAGGCTTCGACGGATGCCGACATCCTCATTAGACAGTGGCGTGCTCCTGCTGGCCCGGGGCGACGAGATCCTGACGGAACAGGTCGCCGGGGTGGCCGATCGGGGCACCGGCATCCACTGCGCCCCCGGGACCCGCTTCCAGATCGCCTCGATCAGCAAGCAGATGGCCGCCGCTGCGGTGTTGCTGCTCGCCGAGCGGGGTGCGCTGAGCCTGTCCGATCCGGTCGTGCGCTGGCTGCCCGGCCCGCCGCCGGAATGGTCCGGCATCACGCTGCACCACCTGCTCACCCACACCTCGGGCCTGGGCCACTGGGAGCAGTACCCGGCGGTCGATCTCGTCGACCCGGCCGAGCCGGACGACCTGCTCGGCTCGTTCGCCGCGGTGCCGCCGCTGTTCCGGCCGGGGGCCGGGTGGCACTACAGCAGCCCCGGCTACGTGCTGTTGGCCCGGGCCGTCGAGCGCGCGGCCGACCGGCCTTATGCCGAGTTCCTCGCCGAGGAGGTCTTCGCGCCGCTGGGCATGACGGGCAGCTTCGCCGGTGCGGGCGCCGGACGGCCGGACGTGGCGGTCGGACACGAGGGCGGCCGTCCGGTGCCGTCGTGGGACCTGGCGACCGTGAGCATGGGCGCGGGTGACGTCTGGTGCACCGGGACGGACCTGCTCACCTGGCTCGACGTGCCACGCCGGGGCCGGCTGCTCGCCCCGGCCTCGGTGACGGCGATGACCGCCCCGCACGCGCCCACCGGCCGGCCCGGGGAGGCGTACGGCTACGGGTTCTTCGTCGGCCCGCTGGCCGGTAGGCGGGCGCTGCACCACTCGGGCGACAACGGCGGCTACAAGGCGTTCGCGGCCTGGCTGCCCGACTCGGACCAGCGGCTCGTGCTGCTGACCAACCAGGCCGAGGTCGACCCGGTCGCGATCACGTCGGTGCTCGGCCCTGCCGAGGCGCGCTGACCGTGCGGACGCCGGCCGGGTGGCGGACGCGTCCCGGTGCGGGCCGGCGGGGCCGACCGGTCGTGGAGGGTCCGCTCGCAGCCTCGGGTGCTTCCTCCACCGGCCGGGCCGTCGCGTAGCGTCGGGGCATGCGCAGGGAGCGACGGTGACCCGGATCGTGGCCGGCACGCTCGGTGGCCGGCGGATCGCCGCGCCGCCCGGGGCGGGGACCCGGCCCACCTCGGACCGGGTCCGTGAGGCGCTGTTCAGCGCGGTGCAGGCCGAGGTGGACCTGGCCGGCGTCCGCTTCGCCGACCTCTACGCGGGCTCCGGCGCGGTCGGGCTGGAGGCGCTCTCCCGGGGCGCCGCGCACGTGCTGCTGGTGGAGTCCGACGCGCGGGCGGCCCGGGTGATCCGGGAGAACGTCGCCGCGCTGCGCGCCGCCCCGGCCGCCCGGCTGGTCACCGGCAAGGTGTCCACGGTGCTGGCGGCCGGCCCGGACGGCGACCCGTACGACGTGGTCTTCGCCGACCCGCCCTACGCGGTGCCGGACGCGGAGATCACGGCGATGCTCGCCGCGCTGGTCGACGGCGGCTGGCTGGCCCCGGACGCCCTGGTGGTGGTGGAGCGGTCCAGTCGCACCGGCCCGGTCGGGTGGGTGGAGGGCGTCACCGGCGAGCGCAGTCGCAGGTACGGCGAGACGACCCTTTGGTACGGTCGCCGATCATGAGACGTGCGGTGTGTCCCGGCTCGTTCGATCCGGTCACCAACGGGCACCTCGACATCGTCGGCCGGGCGAGCCGGCTGTTCGACGAGGTGATCGTGGGCGTGCTGGTCAACCAGTCGAAGAGCGGCCTGTTCACGGTCGAGGAGCGGATCGACATGCTCCGCGAGGTGACCGCCTCCTACGACAACGTCCGGGTGGAGTCGTTCCGCGGCCTGCTGGTCGACTTCTGCCGGGCCCAGCAGGCGAGCGTGCTGATCAAGGGCCTGCGGGCGGTCAGCGACTTCGACTACGAGTTGCAGATGGCGCAGATGAACATCGGCCTGGCCGGCGTCGAGACCCTGTTCATGCCGACCAACCCGCTCTACTCGTTCCTCTCCTCCAGCCTGGTCAAGGACGTGGCGAAGTGGGGCGGCGACATCTCCGCCCACGTGCCCGACCGGGTCCGCGAGGAGCTGAGGGCCCGCCTCGCCCCGCCGCCGCGCGACTGACCGCCCCGACCGCCCTCTCCGCCCTCACCCCGCCGGCCCCGTGTCCGGCGGGACCGCGCCGTGCCGCGACGCGCCGGGACGGGGGGAGCGGTGCGGCGTGGTCGGGGCGCGACATGATGTGTGGAGCGGGAAACCGGCCGTAGCCCGCATCATGTAGATCGGCCCGACGAACGACAGGAGTGAGGTACCGGTGGACCCGCTCGATCGCATCGACGAACTGATCGCCATGGTGGAGCAGGCCCGCTCCGTCCCGATGTCGCGCAACAACTGCATGGTCGACCGGGGCGAGTTCATCGCCGTCCTCGACGAGCTGCGCGCCGAACTCCCCGCCGACCTGCGCCGGGCCGCCGCGCTGCTGGAGGAGCGGGACAAGATCATGGAGGCCGGCAAGCGCGAGGCCGACCGGATCATCAGCGAGGGTGAGGCGGAACACGCCCGGCTGGTCTCGGTGAACGAGATCACGGTCTCCGCCGAGCACGAGGGCGCGCGGATCATCGCGGAGGCCCGCGCCGAGGCGCAGCGCCTGCGCGAGGAGGTGGACGACTACGTCGACACCGCCCTGGCCAACTTCGAGCAGTTCCTCACCCGGGCGCTGGCTTCGATAGAGCGCGGCCGGGACAAGATGCACGCGCTGCGCGAGATCGGCACCTTCGGTGGGGAGGAGGCGGAACGCCCGCTACCCTTCTGAGCGGCACCTCACCAGCCGGCAGACGGGGCGGGCGTCGCCCCCGGTTCGACGGTCCGGCGGTCGCCCAGGTAACCTTTTTTGTCGGCCTCTCACCGGCCGGAGTCTGACTATGCCCAAGCACACGCCATCGACACTCGACCCCAGGTCGCCGCTGGTCCTCGACACGAGGGAGCTGCCGCGCCGGCCTGGTGCCTTGCGTACGGTCAAGCGGGTGGTGCCGGCACCGGCGGACCTCGGCGGCGAGATGATCGCCGTGCCGGAGGGCGCGGACCTCGACCTCGACCTGAGGTTGGAGTCGGTGTCCGAGGGCGTGCTCGTCTCGGGGACCGTCAGCGGTACCGCCCGGGGCGAGTGCGGTCGCTGCCTACGCGAGATCGACGACTCGCTGGCCGTGCGGATCCAGGAGCTGTACGCGTACGAGAACAGCACCACGGACACCACGACCGACGAGGACGAGGTGGGCCGGATGCAGGGCGATCTGATCGACCTGGAGCCGGCGCTGCGGGACGCGGTGGTGCTCACGCTGCCGACCAACCCGCTCTGCCGGGAGGACTGCCCAGGCCTGTGCCCCGAATGCGGGGTGCACTGGGACGATCTGCCGGCCGACCACAGTCACGAGCAGATCGACCCGCGTTGGGCGGGCCTGTCGCAACTGAACCGTAAAGAGGAGTAGGAACCGTGGCCGTCCCCAAGCGCAAGATGTCGCGCAGCAACACCCGCGCCCGCCGGGCGAACTGGAAGGCGACCGTGGTCGCGACCGTGGCCTGCCCCCAGTGCAAGTCGGCGAAGCTGCCCCACGCCGCCTGCTCCGTCTGCGGCACCTACAACGGCCGCCAGGTTCTCGAGGTCTGACCTGGACGCCGAGTGACGCCCCCGACACCTGGTCGGGCGGCGCGCGCACCCTGGCACTCGCCCGGTGCCCCGGCTCTCTCCGACGCCGGCCGGCCTGTTCCGGCCGGCGTTCCGGTGGAGCCGGGCACCGCGCGGATCGCCGTTGACCTCCTCGGCGGGGACGACGCTCCCGCCGTCGTGGTTGACGGCGCTCTGCGAGCCGTGCGCGCCGACCCGGACCTGCACCTGCTGCTCGTCGGCCCCGCCGAGGCCGCCGGCGAGGTGATCCGTGCCCTCGACCCGGCGCAACGCGCCCGGGTCACCGTACGGCCGGTCCGCACCGCCGTCAGCATGGCCGACCACCCCGTGGCCGCCCGCGCCGACAGCACCGTCCGCGCCGCCGTGCACGCCGTCCGCGACGGCATCGCCGACGCGCTCGTCTCCGCCGGGTCGACCGGCGCCACCGTCACCGCCGTCGCGCTCGGCCTCGGCCGCTGGCCGGACGTGCGCCGTCCCGCGCTGGTCGCCACCCTGCCGGCCGTCGCCGGTCCGGTGGTCCTGCTGGACGTCGGCGGCTCGCTGGAGCCGCGCCCGGCCACCCTGGCCCGCCACGCCGTGCTCGGCGCCGCCTACGCGGCGGTGGCGCACGCCGTCGTCGCGCCCCGGGTCGGGCTGCTGTCGGTGGGCACCGAGGCGGGCAAGGGCGACCGCGCCCGCCGGGTCGCCGATCCCGTCCTCGCCGCCGCGTCGCTGCCCTGCGACGGCCGCTACGTCGGCCTCGTCGAGGGGTACGACGTCGCCCTCGGCGCGCGCGCCGATGTGGTGGTCACCGACGGGTTCACCGGTAACGTGCTGCTCAAGGCGATCGAGGGCGCGTACGCGATGGCCGGCGGGCCCCCGTCCGGCGGCGGCGCACCCCGGGCGGCGGCCCTGCTCGGGGTCGCCGGGACGGTGGTCGTCTGCCACGGCGCCGCCCGGGCCGAGGACGTCGCCGCGGGCATCGCGCTGGCCGCCCATCTCTGGCGGCGTCGCGCCACCGACCAGGTCCGCGCGTTGCTCGACGGCGCCGATGCGGGCGTCCGCGAGGAAAGCTTCGATCGCACCACCGACACCGAGGTACCCACATCATGAGCAACGACAAGCGGCGGCGGGCGTCCGTCGGTCACCTGGAAGCCGCGTTCGGCGTCAGCCTGGATCCGGAGCTGCTGGAGCGCGCGCTGACCCACCGCTCGTACGCGTACGAGAACGGCGGCCTGCCCACCAACGAGCGGCTGGAGTTCCTGGGCGACTCGGTGCTCGGCGTGGTGATCACCACCGCGCTCTTCCACAACCACCCCGACCTGCCCGAGGGGCAGCTGGCCAAGCTGCGGGCCAGCGTGGTCAACATGCGCGCCCTCGCCGACGTGGCCCGGGGCCTCGGCCCGGACGGGCTCGGCGCCTACCTGCTGCTCGGCAAGGGGGAGGAGACCACCGGCGGCCGGGACAAGGCGAGCATCCTCGCCGACACCCTGGAGGCGCTGCTCGGCGCGATCTACCTCCAGTACGGGCTGGACACCGCGGCCATCGTCATCCACCGGCTGTTCGACCCGCTGATGGCCGAGTCGGCCGGCCGGGGCGCGGCCCTGGACTGGAAGACCAGCCTCCAGGAGCTGACGGCGGCGCTCGGGCTCGGCGTCCCCGAGTACCGCATCGAGGGTACCGGGCCGGACCACCTCAAGACGTTCACCGCCTGGGTGGTCGTCGCCGGCAACCGCTACGGCGGGGCCGACGGGCGGAGCAAGAAGGAGGCCGAGCAGCGGGCCGCCGAGGCGGCCTGGCGGACGCTGACCGAGCAGGCGGAGCGGGAGCCGGCCGGCGCGGGCGAGCCGGTGGCCGGGGACGAGCCGGCCGAGGCCGCCGAGGCGGGCCTGGGCCGTGCCTGAACTGCCCGAGGTCGAGACGGTCCGGCAGGGGCTGGCCCGCTGGGTCACCGGCCGGCGGATCTCCTCGGTCGAGGTGCGCCACCCCCGCGCGGTACGCCGGCACACGCCCGGCGGCGGGCACTTCGCCGACGTGCTGGCCGGCCGGGAGGTGCTGGACGTGCGCCGGCGCGGCAAGTACCTGTGGCTGCCGCTGGACAGCGGCGACGCCGTGATCGGGCACCTGGGCATGTCGGGCCAGCTGCTGGTGCAGCCGGCCGACGCTCCCGACGAGACGCACCTGCGGGTCCGGTTCCGGTTCACCGACGAGGGTCCCGAGCTGCGTTTCGTCGACCAGCGCACGTTCGGCGGCCTGTCGGTCTCCGCCGGGGGCGCCGAGCTGCCGGCGGAGATCGCGCACATCGCGCGGGACCCGATGGACCCGCAGTTCTCCGACGCGGCGTTCGGCGCCGCGCTGCGCCGGCGGCGTACCGAGGTCAAGCGGGCGCTGCTGGACCAGACGCTGATCTCCGGCGTGGGCAACATCTACGCCGACGAGGCGCTGTGGCGGGCGAGGCTGCACGGCACCCGCCCCACCGACGCGTTGACCGGCCCGGCCGCGCTGCGGCTGCTGGGTCACGTCCGGGACGTCCTCGGCGAGGCGATCAGGGCCGGCGGCACCAGCTTCGACGCCCTCTACGTCAACGTGAACGGGGAGAGCGGCTACTTCGACCGGGCGCTGAACGTCTACGGCCGCGAGGGGCTGCCGTGCCACCGGTGCGGCGCGCCCATCCGTCGTGAGGCGTTCATGAACCGTTCGTCGTACTCCTGCCCGCGCTGTCAGCCCCGCCCTCGGGGGTTCCTTCGGGGATGACCCCGAGCGGTTTCCGGGTCGCCGACGGCGCGTCGGCCCGGCCCCTCCGGGAAGGTTCCCCCTGAACCGCCCGTTCCGGCCCGGCTCGCCCGGCCGGGCCGCGCCTTCGGCCCGCGTACGGGTTCCGGGCCCGGCCAGGGCCGTTCCCTGATGCTCCCGCGCCCGTTGCGTCCATAGCGTCGACCCCGTCGGCAGGGGATGACGTGACGAGGGGACCCGCGATGGGGGCAGGACCGGTGACGGTGCGGTTGGCACGGTGGAGCGCGGAGCATCCGTGGCGGGCCATCGCGCTCTGGGTGGTGTTCGTGGCGGTCTGCTTCGTCGGCGGGAGCGCCGCGGGCCTGAAGGAGGCGAGCGGCGCCGACCAGGCCGTGGGCGAGTCGGGCCGGGCGGGGCTGATCGTGGCGGCCGGCGACTTCGCCGACCCGGCGGTCGAGAACGTGCTGATCACCTCGCGCGGGGGCGCGCTCGATCCCGCCGCCGCACGGGCCGCCGCCGACGACGCGGCGGTCCGGCTGCGTGCGGTGACCGGGGTGGCCTCGGTCGGCGAGCCGGTGACGGCCCGCGACGGCTCCGCGCTGCTGCTGCCGATCACGATGTCGGGTGACCCGCGGACCGCCGCCGACCGGGTGCAGCCGCTGCGGGACGCCACCGCCGAGGTGCAGGACGGGCACCCGCGGCTGCGGGTCGAGCAGGTCGGCGGGCCGTCGATCAACCAGGCGCTGGACGACACCCTCGGCGACGACTTCAAGCGGGCCGAGCTGCTCAGCCTCCCGGTGACCCTGGCCATCCTGATCATCGCGTTCGGGGCGCTGATCGCCGCCGGCGTGCCGGTGCTGCTGGCGCTCTCCTCGGTCGCCGCGGCCATGGGGCTGTCCACCCTCGCCTCGCACCTGGTGCCGGCGACCGACACCACCGCCAGCGTGATCCTGCTGATCGGCATGGCGGTCGGGGTCGACTACTCGCTGTTCTACGTGCGGCGCGAGCGGGAGGAACGGGCGAAGGGCCGCTCCGGCCTGGACGCGGTGGAGATCGCCGCGGAGACCTCGGGGCACGCCGTCGTGGTCTCCGGCCTCGCCGTGATGATCTCGATGGGCGGGCTGCTGCTCGCCGACGACGCCGTCTTCTCCTCCCTCGCGGTGGGCTCGATCCTGGTGGTCGCGGTCGCCGTGATCGGCTCGCTGACCGTGCTGCCCGCCCTGCTGGCCAAGCTCGGCCGCTGGGTCGACCGGCCCCGGGTGCCGCTGCTGTGGCGGCTCACCGCCCCGCGTACCGGTCGGCACGGCGGGCAGGCGTCGCCCCGGTTCTGGCCGGCCGTGCTGAGGCCCGCGCTGCGGGCGCCGGTGGCCACCCTGGTGATCTCGGTCGGGCTGCTGCTCGCCCTGGCCACGCCCGCGCTCGGCATGAAGATGAAGTTCCCCGGCATGGAGGACCTGCCCCGCAGCACGCCGGCCATGCAGGCGTACGACCGGCTCACCGCGGCGTTCCCGAGCAACGGCACCACCCACACCGTCGCGGTCCGGGCGCCGGCCGGCGAGGCGGACCGGGTCGAGGCGGCGCTGACCGCGCTGGCCGGCCGGGCGTCGGCCGACCCCCTCTTCGCGCCGACCGAGGCGACCGGCCCGAGGATCGAGGTGTCCGCCGACCGGCGGGTGTCGGTGCTGGAGGTCGCCACCCCGCACACCAGCCGCACCGACGAGGCGGTCCGTTCGCTGGACCGGCTGCGCGACGACCTGGTCCCGGCCGCGCTGGGCGGGGTCCCCGGCGTGGAGTACGCGGTGGGCGGCGACATCGCCGACAGCGAGGACTACTCCCGGCACATCCGCGACAAGCTGCCGATCGTCGTGGGCTTCGTGCTGCTGCTGACGTTCCTGGTGATGGTCCTGACGTTCCGCTCGGTGGTGATCGCGCTCAGCTCCATCGTGCTCAACCTGCTCTCCGCCGGCGCCGCGTACGGGCTGCTGGTGCTGGTCTTCCAGGGCGACTGGGCCGAGGGGCTGCTCGGCTTCACCTCGATGGGCGCGATCGTCACCTGGCTGCCGCTCTTCCTCTTCGTGGTGCTCTTCGGGCTGTCGATGGACTACCACGTCTTCGTCGTCAGCCGGATCCGCGAGGGCGTCCGAGCCGGCATGTCCAACCGGGACGCGGTGGCGTACGGCATCACCTCGTCGGCGGGCGTGGTGACCAGCGCGGCGATCGTGATGGTCGGCGTCTTCTCGATCTTCGCCACCCTGAGCACGATCGACATGAAGCAGCTCGGCGTCGGCCTGGCGGCGGCGATCCTGCTGGACGCCACGATCATCCGCGCGGTGGTGCTGCCGGCGCTGATGACGATGCTCGGGGACGCGAACTGGTGGGCGCCCCGGTTCCTGCGCGCCCGGCCGGCCCCGGCGCCCACCGAGCCGCCGGCGGCGACCCCGGAGCTGGTCGGCTCCCGCTGACGACTCCGCCCGGGGGACGGGGGCCGGACCGCACGCGCGGTCCGGCCCCGCCCGCGGGAGGTGCCGGTGGTGGCGTCAGGGCAGCGGGCAGGGGATCCGCCACGCGTCGAGCTCGCGCTCCTTGCGGATCGAGGAGAGGCCGTAGCCCACCGTGGTGACGCAGAAGTCCGTCGTCGAGCCGGCGTACTCCACGTGGAACACCGGCTTGCCCGCCTCGACGAACGGCAGCAGCCGGGCGCACTGCTCCAGCCGCACGCACTCCTCGTTGACCGCGAAGTCGAAGTCCGGGGCCAGGGCCGCCACCTGCCCCAGGTCGTTGATCAGGCCGGGGGAGAGGCTCAGCGAGCGGGCCAGCTCCGCCAGCCGGCGGTTGAACCGCAGTTGGTCGTCGAAGCCGAGCGGGAAGCCGGAAGGGTGCGCGTACCCGTCGGCGTCGGCCAGCGCGACCGCCCCGAAGCCCTTGCCCCGGCAGAGCCGGAACCGGTCGGCCAGCACCGGACGCAGCGCGTCCCACTGCCGCACGTCGAGCCAGCGGCTCTGCGGCCGCCGGGACACGGCGCCCCGCACGGCGGCCGGGAACCGGTCCGCGTCCGGGTCGGTCGCCCGGACGGAGCCGACGTGCACCTGGCAGACCAGCCGGCGGTCCCGGGAGCGCAGCTCGGCGGTCTGCGCGGCGGTGGTGGCGACCGGGTCGAGGAGGAAGACGTCGGCGTCGACGGCCGGGTCGAGCACGCCGCTGAGCTGCCACTGCCACTGCCACCGGCCCGCCGACGCCACCGGCCAGGTGGTCGGGGCGCCCGGCGCGGAGAGGTCCACCCGGCAGGCGGCGACCACGCTCAGCAGCGCGAGCGCGACGCAGGCGGGCAGGACCCCGCGCAGGCCCCGCACCACGGCGCGCGTACGCGGCCGGATCCGCATCGGCAGCTCCCGGGTCGCGGGCGGCCACACACCGCCCGGCGCGGGTACGCCGCGTCGGCGTACCTCACCCGGTCAAACGAGCACGGACCCGGCCACGACTCGCGTTCAGCGCGGCGCGGCGAAGACCTGCGTCCAGTACGGCCCGTTGCTGCTGGCGACGCCGACGCCGATCTCGGTGAAGGCGCAGTTCAGGATGTTGGCCCGGTGGCCGGGGCTGTTCATCCAGGCGTCCATGACCGCGGCCGGCGTCTGCTGGTTCCAGGCGACGTTCTCGCCGTAGGTGCGCCAGGCGTAGCCGACCCGGTCCAGCCGGTCCCCGGGGTCGCTGCCGTCACTGCCCGTGTGCGACATGTTCCGGTGGTCGGCCTGGTCCTGGCTGTGCCGCTGGGCCGCGGTCGTCAGCTTGTCGTCGATGCCCAGCGCGCCGCAGCCGGCCTTGGCGCGCTCGGCGTTGACCAGGTCGACCACCTGGCGGGCCTGGCTGCTGGTCCCGCTGCCGACCGGGGTCTTCGTGCCGCCGCCGGCCGGCGAGGCGGACCGGGTCGAGGCGGCGCTGACCGCGCTGGCCGGCCGGGCGTCGGCCGACCCCCTCTTC
>NZ_JBPQTK010000135.1:0-15343 GCF_051386315.1 Micromonospora sp. URMC 107 | reverse complement strand
CGGCCGGCGTCGCCGGCCGGGGCGGGGGTCAGGCCGTCGAGACCGCCAGGGAGTCCCTGGTGTCCGCCAGGTCGACCTTGACCGTGTCGCCGTCGCGGATCTGGCCCGACAGGAGCGCCTTGGCGAGCTGGTCGCCGATCGCCGTCTGGACCAGGCGGCGCAGCGGGCGGGCACCGTAGATCGGGTCGTAGCCGTGCTCGGCGAGCCAGACCCGGGCCGGCTCGGTGATCTCCAGGCCGAGGCGACGGTCGGCGAGACGCCTGCGCATCCGCGTCAGCTGGATGTCGACGATGGCCCGCAGGTCGTCCCCGCGCAGCGCGGCGAAGACCACGATGTCGTCGAGGCGGTTGAGGAACTCCGGCTTGAAGTGCGAGCGGACCACCGCGAGGACGCCCTCCCGGCGCTGCTCCTCGGCCAGCGTCAGGTCGCCGATCACCGACGACCCGAGGTTGGAGGTGAGGATCAGGATGGCGTTGCGGAAGTCGACCGTGCGGCCCTGCCCGTCGGTGAGCCGGCCGTCGTCGAGCACCTGGAGCAGGATGTCGAAGACGTCCGGGTGGGCCTTCTCGACCTCGTCGAGCAGGATCACCGAGTACGGCCGGCGGCGCACCGCCTCGGTGAGCTGGCCGCCCTCCTCGTAGCCGACGTATCCGGGCGGGGCGCCGACCAGCCGCGCGACGGAGTGCTTCTCGCCGTACTCGCTCATGTCGATGCGGACCATGGCCCGCTCGTCGTCGAAGAGGAACTCGGCGAGCGCCTTGGCCAGCTCGGTCTTGCCGACGCCGGTCGGACCGAGGAAGAGGAAGCTGCCGGTGGGGCGGTCGGGGTCCGCGACGCCGGCCCGGGCGCGGCGGACCGCGTCGGAGACGGAGCCGACCGCCTCGGCCTGACCGACCACGCGGGCGCCGAGCGACTCCTCCATCCGCAGCAGCTTGGCGGTCTCGCCCTCCAGCAGCCGGCCGGCGGGGATGCCGGTCCAGGAGGCGACCACGGCGGCGATGTCGTCCGCGCCGACCTCCTCCTTGAGCATCGCGCCCTCGGCCTGGAGCCGGGCCAGCTCCTCCTCGGCCTGCTTCAGTTCGGCCTTGAGGGCGGGAATCCGGCCGTAGCGCAGCTCGGCGGCCCGCTCCAGCTCGCCGTCTCGCTCGGCCCGCTCGGCCTCGCCGCCGAGCCGCTCCAGCTCCTCCTTGGCGGTGGAGAGCTTGGTGATGTGGCTCTTCTCCAGCTGCCAGCGCTCCGACAGGACGGTGAGCTGCTCGCGCTTGTCGGCCAGCTCCTTGCGCAGCCGCTCCAGCCGCTCGGCGGAGGCGGCGTCCGGCTCCTTGGCCAGCGCCATCTCCTCGATCTCCAGCCGGCGCACCGCCCGCTCGATCTCGTCCACCTCGACCGGCCGGGAGTCGATCTCCATCCGGAGCCGGGACGCGGACTCGTCGACCAGGTCGATCGCCTTGTCCGGCAGGAACCGGTCGGTGATGTAGCGGTCCGACAGCGAGGCGGCGGCGACCAGGGCGGCGTCGGTGATCCGTACGCCGTGGTGCACCTCGTAGCGCTCCTTCAGGCCGCGCAGGATGCCGATGGTGTCCTCGATGGTCGGCTCGCCGACCAGCACCGGCTGGAAGCGGCGCTCCAGGGCCGGATCCTTCTCGATGTGCTCGCGGTACTCGTCCAGCGTGGTCGCGCCGACCATCCGCAGCTCACCGCGCGCCAGCATCGGCTTGAGCATGTTGCCGGCGTCCATCGAGCCCTCGCCCTTGCCGGCGCCGACGACGGTGTGCAGCTCGTCGAGGAAGGTGATGACCTGGCCGTCGGAGTTCTTGATCTCCTCCAGGACGGACTTCAGCCGCTCCTCGAACTGGCCCCGGTACTGCGCGCCGGCGACCATCGCGCCGAGGTCGAGCGAGACGAGCTTCTTGTCCCGTAGCGACTCGGGTACGTCACCGGCGACGATCCGCTGGGCCAGGCCCTCCACGATGGCGGTCTTGCCGACGCCCGGCTCACCGATGAGCACCGGGTTGTTCTTGGTACGCCGGGACAGCACCTGGATCACCCGGCGGATCTCCGAGTCCCGGCCGATGACCGGGTCGATCTTGCCGTCGCGGGCGCTGGCGGTCAGGTCCACGCCGTACTTCGCCAGGGCTTGGTAGGTCTGCTCGGGGTCGGCGCTGGTGACCCGTCGGTCCCCGCCGCGCACCGACGGGAAGGCGGCGACGAGCGTCTCCTCGGTGGCACCGGCCGACTTCAGCGCGTTCGACACCGCGCCGCCCACCCGGGCCAGGCCGGCGAGCAGGTGCTCGGTGGAGGTGTACTCGTCGCCGAGCGGCCGGGCGATCTGCTCGGCGGCCCCGATGGCGTTGACGAACTCCCGGGCAAGGGTCGGCTCGGCGATGCTGGAGCCCCGCGCGGCGGGCAGGTTGTCGACCGAGCGCTGGGCCACCCGGCGCAGCTCGGCGGGATCGGCCCCGACGGCGCGCAGCAGGCCGGCTGCGGTCGAACCGGCGGTGTCCAGCAGTGACAGCAGCAGGTGCCAGGGCTCCACGGTGGCGTGTCCGCGCTGGTTCGCCACCGCGACGGCACCGGTGATGGCCTCGCGGCTCTTGGTGGTGAGACGTTCCGTGTTCATGGGCTCCCCCGGATCGGCGTGTCCACTGGGAAGGACACAACCAGAGTTGAGCCTATTCCGCTCAACCCTGATGACGTGAGCTGGATCACTTCTATGCCCCGCCCGTCGGGGCGGGCACCGCCGCGCGGCCCCTGTCGAGCTGAATCGTCCACGACATCACGTACCGCCCGAGCGGTGACCCGTCGCGGCGCGGTTCGTGGCGGAAAAGCACTGACAGATCACTCAGCGACAGGCGACCGCCTGAGAAGATCCGCAGGTGACGGCGGGGAGTAGCCTGGCCGCGTGCGCGTACGTGTCGAACAGACCGCCCTGCCTGGCATCGGGGTCCGTCACGATCTGCTGACGGAATCCGGCCGCCGCCTCGGCGTCGTCTCCCACCGCAATGGCCGCCGTGACCTCGTCCTGTACGACCCGGACGATCCCGACTCATGTCAGCACGACATACCGCTGACCGACGACGAGGCGGAGGCGCTCGCCGACATCCTCGGCGCGTCCCTGATGCTGGGCCAGCTCTCCGGGCTGCGCGACCAGGCCGCCGGGCTGCTCACCGAGCAGATCGCCATTCCGGCCGGGTCGAAGTACGTCAACCGGAGGCTCGGCGACACGCAGGCACGTTCCCGCACGAGCGCCTCGATCGTCGCGGTGCTGCGCCACGGCGAGGTGATCGCCTCGCCGGATCCGTCCTTCCGCTTCGCCGCCGGTGACGTGGTGGTCGTCGTCGGGACCCGCAAGGGTCTCGACGGAGTGACAGCCATCCTCGCCGACAGTGACCCGGACGGCTGAGGCGCGGATGCACCACACGACAACCCTGCTCGTCGAAGTCGGCGCGCTGCTGTTCCTGCTCGGCCTCCTCGGTCGGCTGAGCCGCCGGATCGGCCTCTCGCCCATCCCCCTCTACCTGCTCGCCGGGCTCGCCTTCGGGCACGGCGGCCTGCTCCCCCTCGCCGCCAGCGAGGAGTTCTTCGCGGTCGGCGCCGAGATCGGCGTGATCCTGCTGCTGGTGATGCTCGGCCTGGAGTACTCGGCCAACGAGCTCGTCGGCAACCTGCGCGCCGCTGCCCCCGCCGGGCTGATCGACGGGGTGCTCAACGCGCTGCCGGGGGCGGCGTTCGCGCTGCTGCTCGGCTGGGACTGGGTGGCCGCCCTGGTGCTGGCCGGCATCACCTGGGTCTCCTCCTCGGGCGTCATCGCCAAGGTGCTCGCCGACCTCGGCCGCCTCGGTAACCGGGAGACACCGGTGGTCCTCTCGGTCCTGGTGATCGAGGACCTGGCCATGGCGCTGTACCTGCCCCTGCTGACCGCCGTGCTCGCCGGCACCGGCCTGCTCGGCGGCGGGATCGCGCTCGGCGTCGCGGTCGGCACGGTGCTCCTGGTGCTGGTGGTCGCCATCAAGTACGGCAACCTGATCTCCACGGCCATGTCGGCGAAGGACCCGGAGGCGCTGCTGCTCGGCGTACTCGGGATGACCCTGCTCGTGGCCGGCATCGCGGCGAAGCTCCAGGTGTCGGCGGCGGTCGGGGCGTTCCTGGTCGGCATCGCCCTCTCCGGGCCGGTGGCGCACCACGCCACGGAACTGCTCACGCCGCTGCGGGACCTCTTCGCGGCGGTCTTCTTCGTCTTCTTCGGCCTGGTCACCGACCCCCGGGACATCCCGCCGGTGCTGCTGCCCGCGCTGGCGCTGGCCATCGTCACCATGGGGACGAAGACCCTCACCGGCTACCTGGCGGCCCGCCGGGTCGGCATCGCCGAGCCCGGTCGATGGCGCGCCGGTCTCGCCCTCGTGCCACGGGGTGAGTTCTCCATCGTCATCGCGGGCCTCGCGGTGGCAGCCGGCAGCGTCGAGCCGAAACTGGCGGCGCTCGCCACGGCGTACGTGCTGATCACCGTGGTGACCGGGCCGATGCTGGCGCGGCTGCCCGACTTCGCGTGGTTCAAGCGCTGGCTGCGGCAGCGCGGCGCGGCCCAGCGGAGCCGGCCGGCACCCGTAGCGGACTGACCGACGACGGCCGGGGGCCGGATCGACCGTACGGTCGGTCGGCCCTCGGCCAACGGATGTCGAATTGCTCCCCGCGGGGTCTACCGCCGATCAGCGCTCCGGGTTACCGTTTCGCCCCAGCAGCCAGAGCTCGCGGGTGGCCGAGGCCCCCGCGGACGAGAGCGGAAGGTTGGCCGTGAGCGTGCAGGAGTCGACGTTCCACGGCTTCGCCAACCCCGTCGACCCGAGCCCCGCCGAGTTGCGGACGTGGGCCTACCAGCCGGACTCCGTACCGCTGACCTCGATGCCGCCGGACTGGGACCTGCTGGTCTCCGGCGACCGGCTGGTGGCGGTGCTCTTCGACCTGGCGATGGACCCGGCCTGCCCGGCGCGCCGGTTCGCGCTGCACTGCCTCTACATCTACGCCGCCGACGGCATCCGGACGAACTTCCGCGCCCACCCGAAGCGGCGCTTCCGAAAGCTGGTCGAGCAGGCCGAGCGTAACGGCGACGACCTGATGCGCACCTGGGCGTACAACAGCCGGGCGCTGCTGGCCCGCCCGGAACTCTTCGTCTACCGGGACTGGTGCGAGGGCGGCCTGGTCCGGGAGAACCGCCGCATCGCCTGAGCGCGGCGCGCGCCCTTCCCCCCGCGTCCCGGCCCGCACCCACCGACGAACGGGCCGGGGCCCCCCGTGGGTCCCGGCCCGCACGTCGGCGGACCGTCAGTGTTCCGATCCGCCCTGCTTGTGGCGTCTCGCCGCGTCGCGCCCCCGGCCGGCGCCGTCGTCGGGCTGGTCGGCGGACGTGCCGTTCTTGATCTTGTCGCTGAGGCGGCCCCCGGTGACCCGGTCGAACCTCTCCCGGACGTTCTTCGCCACCTCTTCGAGCCGTTCCTCCGTCTGCTGGGCAACCTTCCTCGCCGCTTCCGCCATGGCTCCCCCTGCCATTGGAGTCCGGATTAAGCTGGTTGGACCTGATTCGCAGGTTAGCGGATCGGCTGCCGCCTCCGCTGACAAATCCGGCAACCGCACTCCGGTCGAACACCACGGGTGTCATCCACGGGCGGTGACACCCGTGGTGTTCCGCCGACGGGGCGCAGGTCGGGGTGGCGTCCGGCGCGACGTCCGACGTGACGCGCCGAAAGGGACGGCAGAGACGACCGCCCCCCCCCCCCCGGCCGCGGGAGGGCGGCCGGGCGCGGTGAGGTGTCGTCAGCGCTCGGGGCCCCGGCGGGGACGCCAGACCACCAGCGCGGTGGAGGTGCGGTTGGTCGGCACCAGGTCGCTGCCCGGGAAGCGGGCCAGCGCCTCCAGTTCGGCGATCCGGCGGTACGCGGCATCCAGCTCCGCCTCCAGCCGGGCCACCCGCTGCTGCGCCTGCTCCAGCAGCCGCTCCAGCCCGATGATCCGCTTGACCCCGGCCAGGTTGATGCCGTCGTCCTGGCTGAGCCGCTGCACCTCGCGCAGCAGCACCACGTCGCGGACGCTGTAGCGGCGCCCCCCGCCGGCGGCCCGGCCCGGCTGGACCAGGCCCAACCGGTCGTACTGGCGCAGGGTCTGCGGGTGCATCCCCGCCATCCGCGCCGCCACCGAGATCATCAGCACCTTGGCCTCGTAGGCAGGGTCACCCGAGCCGACGAACTCGTCCGACATCCCGCTCACCTCCGCGTGCACTCCACCGAGCCGACTGAACACCGGGTCAACTGAATCGACGTACCCGCGCCTCGAGATGTTCCCGGGCGGCCGGCGGGGTCTGCGCGGCGAAGGTCTCCAGCGCCGCACGCGCCTCGTCGGACACCCGCGCGGGCACCACCACGTCGAGCGTCACCAACAGGTCGCCCGCCTGACCGTCACGGCGGACCACCCCCTTGCCCCGGGCCCGCAGGATCCGACCGCTCGGCGTGCCCGGTGGCACCCGCAGGGTCACCGCGCCGTCGAGGGTGGGCACCCGCAGGTCCGTGCCGAGCACGGCCTCCGCGAACGTGACCGGCACCGTCAGCGTGAGGTCGTCGCCGGTGCGCCCGAACAGCTCGTCCGGCCGCACCTTGACGTGTACGAAGAGGTCGCCCGCCGGCCCGCCCCGCGCGCCGGGCTCGCCCCGCCCGGCCAGCCGGATCTTCTGCCCGTCCGCCACCCCGGCCGGGAAGCGGACGTTCAGCGTGCGGGTCTTGGTGACCCCGCCGGTGCCCTGGCACTCGGGGCACTTCTCCTCCACGACCGTGCCGACGCCCTGGCAGTTGCGGCACGGCTCCGAGAAGCTGAACGACCCCTGGTTGCGGTTGGTCACCCCGGCCCCGTGGCACACCGGGCAGGTGCGCGGCTGGGTGCCGGGCTTGGCTCCGTTGCCGTGGCAGGTGTCGCAGACTCCCGGGGCGCGCAGGGTCAGCGGAAGCGTCACCCCGCGTACGGCGTCGCCGAAGTCGAGGGCCACCTCGGCCTCGACGTCCCGCCCCCGGGCCGGGCCACGGGCCGCCGCCGGACCGGCGGGACCACCGGCGCCACCCGAGAAGATCGAACTGAACAGGTCCTGGAAGCCGGCCCCGCCGAAGCGGCGGTCACCGGCCCCGCCCGTCGCGCCGCCGAACAGGTCGGAGACGTCGAACGGCACGCCGCCGGGCTGGCCGGCGCCACGGGCCCCGCGCCGGAACGCCCCCGAACCGAACAGCGACCGCAGCTCGTCGTACTCCCGCCGCTTGGCGTCGTCGCCGAGGACGGCGTACGCCTCGGAGGCGGCCTTGAAACGCTCCTCGGCCTTCGGGTCGCCGGGGTTGTGGTCCGGGTGCGAATCCCGGGCCAGCTTCCGGTACGCCTTCTTGACGTCGTCGGCGGAGGCGGCCTTGTCCACGCCCAGCACGGCGTAGAAGTCCTTCTCGATCCAGTCCTTGGAACTCACCGGTCCACCCCCTTCCCTAGCTGGGGACCGACCGTCCCGCCCACCCTCTGCGGGCGGGCGGGACGGTCAGGTCGTCGTTCCGCACTACTCCGGGTCGGCGACCGCGACCATCGCGGGCCGCAACAGCCGCTCACCGACCTGGTAGCCCCGGCGCATCACCTGTACGCAGGTGGGCTCGGTGACGTCGGCCGAGGTCTGGTGGGCGACCGCCTCGTGCCGGGTCGGGTCGAACGGGTCGCCCTGCTCGCCGAACGGGGTCAGCCCGAACTTGCCGAGCGCCGTGGTGAGCTGTTCGGCCACGGTGCCGAACGGCCCGACCAGGTCGCCGTGCTCGCGGGCCCGGTCCAGGTCGTCGAGGATCGGCAGCAGCGCGGCGAGCACCGCGCCGGTCGCCTGCTCGGTGACCAGGCCCTTGTCCCGGTCCACCCGCTTGCGGTAGTTGGCGTACTCCGCCGTCACCCGCTGGAGGTCCCGGGTCCGCTCGTCGAGGTCCTTGCGCAGCGCCTCCAGTTCGGCGCCGAGCGCGGTCGGGGCGCCGTCCACCGGCTGCGCCGGGGCGTCGACCACCGGCGGGCCGACCACCTCGGCCGCCTCGACCTCGATCTCGTCGACGACGACCTCGGACTCCTCGACCAGGCCCTCGGCGGGGGCGTCCGAACCGGCGTCGGCGGCGGCCGGCTCGGACGTCTCGCTGATCTTGCGGTTGTTACGGATGACGACCCGCGGCCCGTCGCCGGCCTGCTCGGCGGGCGCGGAGCCACCCGGTGCCGACCCGGTCGCACCCGGGTCGGCAGCTCGTGGCTTCTCCGTCATGGGGCTACCTCATCCCTCTGCCGTGGTTCCGTGTCCGGGGACGAACCGTCACTTCTTGTCCTTGTCCTCGTCCACGATCTCCGCGTCGACCACGTCGTCCGCGCCACCGGCGGGGCCGCCGGCCTGCGGGCCACCGGTCGCCCCGGCGCCGGCGGCGCCCGCCGCGCCCGGGCCGGCCTCGCCCGGCTGCTCGCCCTGCTGGCTGTAGAGCAGCGAGCCGGCCTGCTGGGAAACCTGCGCCAGCTTCTCGTGCGCCGACTTGATCTTCTCGATGTCCTGGCCGCCGAGCGCGCCACGCAGCTCGCCGAGCGCCTCGTTGATCTGGTCACGGGACTCCGACGGCAGCTTGTCGCCGCTCTCGGCCAGGAACTTCTCGGTCTGCCACTGGAGCGCCTCGGCCAGGTTGCGGGTCTCGGCCTCCTCGCGGCGACGCTTGTCGTCCTCGGCGTGCTCCTCGGCGTCGCGGCGCATCCGCTCGATGTCGTCCTTCGGCAGCGAGGAGCCGCCGGTGATCGTCATCTTCTGTTCCTTGCCGGTGCCGAGGTCCTTGGCGTGGACGTTGACGATGCCGTTGGCGTCGATGTCGAAGGTGACCTCGATCTGCGGCACGCCGCGCGGCGCCGGCGGGAGGCCGGTCAGCTCGAAGGTGCCGAGCTTCTTGTTGTAGGCCGCGATCTCCCGCTCGCCCTGGAACACCTGGATCAGCACCGACGGCTGGTTGTCGTCCGCCGTGGTGAAGACCTCGGAGCGCTTGGTCGGGATGGTGGTGTTGCGCTCGATCAGCTTGGTGAAGATGCCGCCCTTGGTCTCGATGCCCAGGCTCAGCGGGGTCACGTCGAGCAGCAGGACGTCCTTGACCTCGCCCTTGAGCACACCGGCCTGGAGGGCGGCGCCGACGGCGACGACCTCGTCCGGGTTGACGCCCTTGTTGGGCTCCTTGCCGGTGAGCTGCTTGACCAGGTCGGTCACGGCCGGCATCCGGGTCGAGCCGCCGACCATGATGACGTGCTCGACGTCGGAGACCTTGATGCCGGCGTCCTTGACGGCCTGCTCGAACGGGCCCTTGCAGCGGTCCAGCAGGTCCTGCGTCATCCGCTGGAACTCGGCCCGGCTGAGCGTCACGTCGAGGTGCAGCGGGCCCGCCGCGCCGGCGGTGATGTACGGCAGGTTGATGTTGGTGGTGGTGGCGGCGGAAAGCTCGATCTTGGCCTTCTCGGCCGCCTCGCGGAGCCGCTGGAGGGCCATCTTGTCCTGGCCCAGGTCGATACCGTGCTCGCCGCGGAACGTCTTCACCAGGTGGTCGATGATCCGCTGGTCCCAGTCGTCGCCACCGAGGTTGTTGTCACCGCTGGTCGACTTGACCTCGACGACGCCCTCGGCCAGCTCCAGCAGCGACACGTCGAAGGTGCCGCCGCCGAGGTCGAAGACCAGGACGGTCTGCTCCTTGGAGCCCTTGTCCAGCCCGTACGCCAGGGCCGCCGCGGTCGGCTCGTTCACGATCCGCAGCACGTTGAAGCCGGCGATCTCGCCGGCCTCCTTGGTGGCCTGGCGCTGGCCGTCGTTGAAGTAGGCCGGGACGGTGATCACCGCGTCGGTGATCTGCTCGCCCAGGTACGCCTCGGCGTCCCGCTTGAGCTTCATCAGCGTGCGGGCCGAGATCTCCTGGGGGGTGTACTTCTTGCCGTCGATGTCGACGGACCAGTTGGTGCCGATCTCCCGCTTGACCGAGCGGATCGTCCGGTCCGGGTTGGTCACCGCCTGGCGCTTGGCGACCTCACCGACGAGCACCTCGCCGTTGCGGGCGAACGCGACGATCGACGGGGTCGTCCGCGAGCCCTCAGCGTTGGCGATGACGGTGGGCTCACCGCCCTCCAGGACGCTGACGCAGGAGTTCGTCGTGCCGAGGTCGATACCGACCGCACGTGCCATCTTCGCTTCCTCGCTTCATCACGTTGTGGGCAGGTGACGGGCGACGCCCGTCGAGCTGCCCGGCGGGCGTCGCCCGCAGCGACCCCACCACAAGTTGAGTGAACTTGACTCAATAGTGCCACGCCCCGCGAAATCGTCAAGTCGGGGTTGAGCCGACCCGACGCAACCCCAGGCGACCCGACACAACCCCAGGTTGGTACCGACCGGTTGTTTTCCCTTGCGTCGGTCGGGCACGCTTTAGCGGTGACGACGCACGGCGATCCCGCCATCCCGGCCGGCACGCCCACCGTCGCAGCCCGCACCGGCCCCACGGACGCCGGGGAGGACCGGCCCGCCACCACCGGGGACGACAGCCTGCCCGCCGCACTGGCCGGCCTGCGCGCCGCGATCGGGGCGGCCCGGTTCCCGCTCGCGCTGCCCTCCGCCGAGCCCGCTCGGCGCTCTGGCGCAAGCCTCACCGACCAGCTCGACGACTACCTGCTGCCCCGACTGCGCCGGCTCGACGCGCCGCTGCTCGTGGTGATCGGCGGGTCCACCGGCGCGGGCAAGTCCACCCTGGTCAATAGCCTGGTGCAGGCGCGGGTGAGCGCCGCCGGGGTGCTCCGCCCGACCACCCGCTCCCCGGTGCTGGTCTGCAACCCGGCCGACTCGGGCTGGTTCCGCAAGGGCGAGCTGCTGCCCGGCCTGACCCGGACCACCGAGCCCAGCGAGGATCCGCGCACCCTGCAACTGGTCACCGCCCCGGCCCTGCCGGCCGGGCTGGCCTTCCTCGACGCCCCCGACATCGACTCGGTGGTCGACGCCAACCGGGCCCTCGCCGGCCAGCTCCTGGCCGCCGCCGACCTCTGGCTCTTCGTCACCACCGCCGCCCGCTACGCCGACGCGGTCCCCTGGGAGCTGCTGCGCAGCGCCCGGGCCCGGGGCGCGGTCATCGCCATGGTGCTGGACCGGGTGCCCCCGGAGGCGGCCGACGAGATCGCCGCCCACCTGTCGGAGATGCTCGCCGCGCAGGACCTGGGGGCGGCCCCGCTCTTCGTGCTGCCGGAGACCTGGGTCGACGGGCAGGGCCTGCTGCCCGAGCGGGTCACCGCGCCGCTCGCCGCCTGGTTCGCCCGGTTGGCCGCCGACGCCGACGCCCGCGCCGCCGTGGTCCGGCAGACCCTGGACGGCGCGCTCGCCGCGCTGCACCCGGCGGTCGAGGGGCTCGCCGACGCCGCCGAGGAGCAGGTCACCGCCGCCGACGCGCTCGACGAGCGGGTGCGGGCCGCGTACCGGGGGGCGCACCGGACCGTCGAGCAGGGGCTGAAGGACGGTCGGCTGCTCCGCGGCGAGGTGCTCGCCCGCTGGCAGGAGTTCGTCGGCACCGGCGAGTTCTTCCGCACCCTGGAGGCCCGTATCGGGCGGCTCCGCGACCGGGTGGTGGCGGCGGTCACCGGCCGGCCCGCGCCCGCGTCGGAGCTGCGGGACGCGATCGAGTCCCAGCTGGTGACCCTGCTGCGGGGCGTCGCCGCCGAGGCGGCCGAGAACGCGTACACCGGGTGGAAGGCCCATCCCGCCGGGGCGGCGCTGCTCGACCCGGGGCTCGCCCATCCCGCCGCCGACCTGCCGGAGCGGGCCGAGCGGCTGGTGCGGGAGTGGCAGCGTGGCGTGCTGGAGCTGGTCCGCGCCGAGGGCGGCGACCGCCGCTTCGTGGC
The DNA here is from genome assembly GCF_051386315.1 of Micromonospora sp. URMC 107. Classification (NCBI taxonomy): domain Bacteria; kingdom Bacillati; phylum Actinomycetota; class Actinomycetes; order Micromonosporales; family Micromonosporaceae; genus Micromonospora; species Micromonospora sp. URMC 107. The sequence continues at coordinate 3,418 of NZ_JBPQTK010000135.1, read as the reverse complement.
CCGGACGGCCGCCTACGCGGTGAACGCCACCGGGCTCGCCGTGATGATCGCGGTGTTCGCCTCGACGGCGTTCATCCCCACCGGGCTGGAGCTGGCCACCGGGGCCGGCACGACCGTCGCCGCGCAGACCGTGCTCCAGGCGATCTTCGGCGACCAGGCCGTGCGTACGCTGGCCGCCAAGGCCCGGGCCGACCTGCTGGACCGGGTGCGGGCCCTGCTCGACGACGAGGCCGCCCGCTACCTGGACCGGACGGCGGAGGCGCGGCCCGCCGCGGACACCGCGGAGACGCTGCGCGGGGCCGCCAACCGGGTGGAGATCGCCCGGAACCGCAGCGGCCTCGCCGGCGCGGCCGTCGCGGGCCTGCCCGGCACCGAGGGTGAGGGGACATGACCAACATCGTCGGGCGGATGCGCGAGGCGTTCCGCGGTGACCAGCGGGTCGACGCCGACGCGCTCGTCGCCCGCCTCGACGCCGTACGCCGGTTCCTCACGGTCGTCGACGGCCACCTGCCGGACGCGCAGCTCGTGCCGGCGCACACCCTGGTCGAGCGGGCCGGCACGCGGTTGGCGCTCTCCCGCGACCACACCGTGGTGGCCCTCGCCGGCGCGACCGGCAGCGGCAAGTCCAGCCTGTTCAACGCGCTCGCCCGGATGGAACTCTCGTCGGTCGGGGTGCGCCGCCCCACCACCGGCGTCACCCACGCCTGCGTCTGGGGGCCCCTCGACGGCGGCAACCGCCTGCTCGACTGGATCGGTGTGCTGCCCCGGCACCGGTTCGTCCGGGAGAGCGTGCTCGACGCCGACGACGAGTCCTCCCTGCGCGGGCTGATCCTGCTCGACCTGCCCGACTTCGACTCGGTGCAGCGGTCCCACCGGCTGGAGGTGGACCGGCTGCTCGGCCTGGTCGACCTCGTGGTCTGGGTGGTCGACCCGCAGAAGTACGCCGACCGGGTCATCCACACCAGCTACCTGAGCGAGTTCCACCGGCACCGGGACGTCACCCTGGTCGTGCTCAACCAGGCCGACCGGCTGCCGCCGGCCGAGCTGCCCCGGGTGCTGGCCGACCTGCGCCGGCTGCTCGACGCCGACGGCCTGGACGGCGTACCGCTGCTGGCGACCACCGCCGTCGACCCGGCGGGCATGGCCGGGCTGCGGGAGGCGCTGGAACGCACGGTGGCCGAGCGGCAGGCCGCGCTGCGGCGGCTCCAGGGCGACGTGGACGCGGTGGTGGCCGGGCTCGACGAGCTGGTCGGGGGCGCCTCGCCGGCCGGCGGGCCGGACGACGCCGCCGTCACCGCGCTGCACCGGGCGCTGGCCGGCGCGGCCGGGGTGCCGGCGGTCGCTGAGGCGGTCGAGCAGGCGTACCGGCACCGGGGCGGCGCCACCACCGGCTGGCCGCTGGTCCGGGGCTGGCGGCGGCTGCGGCCAGACCCGCTGCGCCGGCTGCACCTGCCCGGCCCGGCCGCCGGCCGCGACGAACCGGCGGAGAGCCTCGTCGCCGCGACCTCGGTGCCCGACCCCACCGTCGCCCAGCGCTCGGCGCTCGGGCTGGCGATCCGGTCGGTGGCCGACCGGGCCGGGGCGGACCTGCCCGCCGCCTGGCCGGCCGCGGTGACCGCCGCCGCCCGGTCCCGCCTCGGCGACCTGCCGGACGCGCTGGACCGCGCGGTGGCCGGCACGGACCTCGGCATGGACCGGCGACCGTTCTGGTGGCGGATCGTCGGCGGCCTCCAGTGGCTGGTGACCCTGGCCGCGCTGGCCGGGCTGGGCTGGCTGGCACTCGGCTACGGGCTGCGCGCGCTGGGCCTGCCGGCCTTGGAGCACCCGATGGTCGGCGAGGTGCCGCTGCCCACCCTGCTGCTCCTGGGCGGCCTGCTCGCCGGGCTGCTGGTGGCCGCCCTGACCAGGCCGATCGTCCGTTGGGCGGCCCGCCGGGCCCGTCGCCGGGCCGAACGGCGCCTCACCGCCGCCGTGGCGGCGGTCGGCGAGGAACACGTGCTGACGCCGGTACGGGCGGTGCTCAGCTCCTACGCCGAGGCCCGCACGGCACTGGGGGAGGCCGCCGGCCGCTGAGCCGGGAATCCCGTCCCCCGGCAACCGCAGGTCGGCGGCGTGGCGCCGCGACGCGTGCCGGACGCTCGGGTCGCTCGTACCGTCCGGAGGCGGGCGGCGGCGTAGGGTCGGTGGATGGGAACGCCTCAGACCCCGTACGACGCGGTGCTGCACGCCGCCCGCGACGTGGCCAAGCTGGACAACGCCCTCGACGCGGAGATGCTCGGCGCGGCCCTGCTGGGCAGCGTCTACTCGGTCGCCGAGACCGAGCGTGACGCCGCCGTCCGGGACTTCGTGGCCGGCTTCCTGGCCGCCACCTCCCGCCGCCGCTCGGCTGCGGCGACCACCATCCGCTCCGTCTTCGCCGCGCTGGTGCCCGACGCCGAGGGCGCCGACCGGGTCCGCCCGGGCGCCGCCACCCCGGCCTGGGCCGCCCAGCTCGGCCGCGTGCACCTGACGGGCTGCTGGTCCTACGGCGACGTGTACGGCGACCAGACCTCCTACCTGGCGACCTTCGCCTACGACGACCCGGCCGGTGGCTCGGCGCACGCCGTGGTGACGCTGCTCGACCACAACATCGGCATCACCAAGGACGTCTTCGTCGGCGGGCCGCCCGACCGGATCCTCGACCAGGTCCGGCAGATGTGCACCGGCGACGAGCTGACCTGGTTCCGCGACGAGGAGCCGGCCCGGATGCGCGCCGAGGTGACCCGCCACCTGGCGATCACCGACGGCCTGACCGAGCTGCCCGGGGAGGGTTCGCTCGCCACCGACCGCGCCCTGCTCGGCGCCCGGTTGGCGCTGCTGCCCCAGGCGGCCGGGGCGGCCCCCACGCCCGCCGCCGAGCCCCTCTCCGCCGCCGAGCGTACGGACCTGGTCCGCCGCTTCCTCGCCGCACCGGAGGCGGCCCGGTTCGGCCTGGACGCCATCGACGGGGCGGAGCTGGCCTCGCTGCACTTCTGCCTCAGCCTGCTGCTGGACCACGCGGCCAGCTTCCCGGACGCCGACCCGATGCGGTGGAGCCCCACCGTGGCCGGGCTGTTCCTGCTCGACTGGGTGCACCGGAGGGCGGTGCTGGACATGGACGACGCCGCACTGCTGCCCCGGGTGCTGCGCGCCTGGGCCGGGTACGCCGCCCGCAAGCGCGGCCTGCCCGAGCAGGCGGCGGCGCAGACCGACACGGCCATCGAGGAGATGGTGCCGGAGTTCGCCCGCCTCTACAGCACCGGCGAACGCCGCAGCCCCGCCACCGCCGCCGTCGCGCAGCTGATGGCCGACGGCGTCGACCCCGACGACCCGGCCGCCCTGGACGCCTGGATCGAGGCCAACCGCCACCGCCTGACCGACGACCCCGCCTGACCCACCC
>NZ_JBPQTK010000134.1:0-15404 GCF_051386315.1 Micromonospora sp. URMC 107 | reverse complement strand
TCACCGTGCTCACCGCCGGGTGGTGCAGGATGAACCGCAGCGCCAGCTCCGGCATGGTCATGCCCGCCGGCACGTCGACGGCCAGCGCCGCGAGCAGGGCGCCCGCCGCGGGCGAGGTCTGGACGCCGTAGCCGCCGAGCCCGGCCAGCCAGAGGAAGCCCGGCGCGTCGGTCGCCGGGCCGATCACGGGCACGTCGTCCGGGGCGGCGGTCCGCAGCCCGGCCCAGGGCTGGTGTACGCGGCGGATCTCAAGCGTGGTCGCCGCCTGCACCCGGTCGGCGCCGATCGCCACGTCGAGGTCGTCGGGGCGGGCGTCGCCGGGCGGTACCGGGGTGGTGTCGCACGGGGAGACCAGCAGGCGCCCCGACTCCGGCTTGAAGTAGAAGCTGCCGTCGACGTCGGCGACCATCGGCCAGTCCGTCGCGGGGACGCCGGCCGGCGCGTCCACCAGGAAGGCGGTGCGCCGCAGCGGCGTCAACCCCATCGGCCGTACGCCGGCCGCCGCCGCGACCTCGTCGGCCCAGGCGCCCGCCGCGTTGACGACGACCCGGGCGGTGAACCCGCCGGCGTCCGTGTCCACCTGCCAGCCGTCGCCGCCGCGCCGCAGCCGGCGGACCCGCGCGCCGCACACCACCCGGCCGCCGGCCGCCCGGACGCTCCGCAGGTAGCCCTGGTGCAGCGCGGCGACGTCGAGGTCCTGCACGGCCGGCTTCACCATCGCCCGCCGGCACCATTCCGGCCGCACGACGGGACAGTGCCGGGGCAGGTCGGCGACGTCGATCTCGCGGGCCGGCGGGTCCACCTCGGCCCCGTCGCGCAGCGCCGCCTCGAAGGCCTCCTCGCTGCCCGGCGGGCAGAGGGTGAGGACGCCGCGCGGGGTGAGCAGCGGGTGCTCGGCGAACCCCGGCGGCGGCGCGGTGAGGAAGCGCCGGCTGGCCCGGGTCAGTGCGCGCACCGTCGGCCCGCCGTAGTACTCGGAGAACGTCGCCGCCGAGCGGCCGGTGGAGTGCTGGCCGGGCACGTGCTCCATCTCCAGCAGCACCACGGTGCCGTACGCGGCGAGATGGTGTCCGGCGCTGGCGCCGGCGATGCCCCCGCCGATGACCAGGTAGTCGATCATCGATCAGACGGTAGTCGGCGAGCCCTGCGGGGACAAGGGTCGACGAACGTCGATCGCCCAGACGCGACGGGAGCGCCGTCTCGCGGGGGAGCGCCACTCGGGGGCGAACCCTGCGGCCCGCCGGCGGGGCCGGGTGCCGGATCGGTGCCCGGCCGCGCGGCCGTTGCCCGGATCCGACGCCCGTGCCGGCTCAGGGGCCGCAGTAGAGCAGGCGGTTCGGCGTGCCGCTGACCACGCCCGTGACCACCCCGGTCGTCGCCCTGCCGGTCAGGTGGGCCGCGACCTGCGCGGGGCTCCAGGTCGGGTTGGCCGAGAGGGCGAGCGCGGCGCAGCCGGCGACGTGGGCGGCGGCCATCGAGCCGCCGCTGATGGTGGCCGCCGCCGTGTCGCCGGTGTGCCAGGTGGAGGTGATGTTGGCGCCGGGGGCGTACAGGTCCAGGCAGCTGCCGTAGTTGCCGCTCGGCATCCGGGCGTCGGTGCTGGTGGTGCCGGCCACGGTGAGCGCCGCCGCCACCCGCGCCGGGGAGTAGTTGCAGGCGTTGGCGTTCGAGCTGCCCGCCGTGACGGCGTAGGTCACCCCGGACGCGATCGACCGGTTCACCGCGGCGTCCAGCGCCGTGCTGGCGCCGCCGCCGAGCGCGAGGAGCGCCACCGCCGGCCGCACGGCGTTCGCGGTGACCCAGTCCACCCCGGCGATCACCTGGGAGAAGGTGCCGCTGCCGGCGCAGTTGAGCACCCGCACCGGCCGCAACTGGACCTCCTTGGCCACCCCGTGCCGGGTGCCGCCGATGGTGCCGGCCAGGTGGGTGCCGTGGCCGTTGCAGTCGTCGGCCGGGCCGCCGTCGACGAGGTCGACCCCCACGCCGGCCCGGCCGCCGAAGTCGCCGTGCGTGCTCCGGATGCCGGTGTCGATGACGTACGCGTGCACGTTGTGCGCGGTGTTCGGGTAGGCGTACCGGCCGTCGAGCGGGAGATGGCGTTGGTCGATCCGGTCCAGCCCCCACGACGGCGGGTTGAGCTGCACCCCCGGGCCGACGAGGGTCACCACCCGGTCCCGCTCCACGTACGCCACGGCTGGGTCGGCGGCGAGCCGGCGGGCCGCCCGCTCGGGCAGGTGCGCCACGAATCCGGTGAGCGCGTGCCCGTAGACGTGGCCGAGGGCGGCCCCGTAGCGGTCGGCCAGCCGGTCGGCGGCCTTCGTGACGGCGGCCCGCCGGTCGCCGGAGTTGCCGATTGCGTCGCCCCTGAGCACCACGACGTATCCGTCGGTCACGGCGTTCGCGGCGTCGGCGTGCAGGATCTCGCCGGTGGCCGGGGCGGCCGCCGCGGGGGTGCCCATCGCGGCGACGACCGTGGCGGCGGCGAGTACGCCCACCGCGCGGGCCCGCCATCGCCGGGTACGGGGAAGTGTCATCTGCCGGTCCTCCTCCTGTCGGCCCCGCGCCGGCTCGTGACCGGACGCGGAGCTGCCTGGCCGTTGAGAGGAGGCTATCGGCTACATAGATCCATATGAATTGCTGTCGGGTATCGGCTATTCGGCGAACCGGTAGAGCACGAAGCCGTACGGGGACTCCGCCCCGGCGTCCCCGCTCTCCCTCCCGGCGCCGCAGGCGATCACGCTGGTGTTCCACGAGCACGTGTCGCTGCGGACGTCCTCCAGCTGGCCCAGCTCGTCCACCTCGCCCGAGCCCACCGACAGGCCGGCGACGCTGCGGTCGTCCTCGACCGAGCTGGGCGGATCGGCGAGGAGCAGCAGGTTTCCCGCGTCGAGCCGGACCGCCACCCCGCCACGTTCGGAGAGCACGGTGCGCCCGTCGGGGTCGAACAGCGTGCCGGCCGAGTCCGGGGTGGTCCGGCGGGCGAGCAGGTGCTCGCCGAGCGGCACGAGTCGCGTCGCCCGCGGCGCATCCCAGCGGGTCATCTTCTCCTCGGTCGCCGCCACGACCTCGGTGGTCTCGTCGTCGCCGCCGGTCACCTCCAGCAGGCACGCCCGCCGCTCGCCGCAGGGCACCAGCGCCTCCGGCCTGCGCTTGTCGTCCTCCGCGGTGTAGAGCACCTTCGGCTGGGCGTCGCTCGTCAGGTCGTACGCGAGCAGCTGGTAGCCGGCGTCGTCGCGGGCCACGTAGAGCCGGTCCTCGTGGGCCACCACCAGGTCGTCGTGGTCGGCCACTCCGGCGCGGCTGCGGACCACCCGGCCGCTGCCCATGTCGATCAGCCGGACGGACCGGTCCGCGCCCACCTGCACGATCCGGCTGACGTCCCCGCGCCAGGGGTCGCGCGGGGAGCCGTCGAGAAAGGCCGGGCCGCCCAGCGCCTCGTCGGTGGTGACCGGGTGGACGCTGGTGCCCGCGTTGTCGTACTCGTCGCGCGGACTGGGCCGCGCCCACTGCTCCCCGCCGTCGCCGAGGCGCAGCCCGACGAGCCGCTTGCCGGTGCGGTCCACCTGCACCGCGACGCCGTCGCCGAAGAGCACGTCGTCGTTGCCCAGGATCGACCGGCGCCACCGCTGGTGGCCGGAGGCGCCGTCGAGCAGCACGAGGTCGCGGGGCGTGTCGTCGCCGATGGCGTCGGCGAAGACCGCGACCGCGCCGGGCAGGGCGACGATCCGCTTCCACCGCTCCGAGGACGCCGCGGTCTGCTTCCGCCACGTCACCGCGCCGGTGCCGGCGTCGACCGCCACCACCTCCAGCCGTCCGTCGTCGAGCGGATACCCGAGGTAGGCCCGGTCGCCGAGGACCGCGGTGAACATGTCCATGGGTCGCTCGGTGCCGGCGGGCACCCTGGGCAGTCGCTCGACGGTCCGGAACTCCAGCGCCGGGTAGCGGTCCCGCGTCAGGTACAGCACCGCAGCGGTCGCCACGCCGGCGAGCGCGAGCACGGCGGCGAGCGAGATCCACAGCGCCCGGCGTCGGGGGAGCGGAGGCCCGCTCCGGCCGCCGCCGGGCGGTGGCGACACCGGCGTGCCGGAGGCGGGTACGCCCGGCCACGCCCCCGGTGGCGCGAAGGACGCGGGGCCTCCGGCCGCCGCGCTCGGCGGCGCGAACGGCGCCGGGTCCCCCACCGCTGCGTTCGACGGCACGAATGGCGTCGGGCCTCCCGCCGCTGCGCCGGGTGGGGCGAACGGCGTGGCCGGTGGCGGCGCGGCGGGCACGGTCGGGGCGGTCGACGAGGCGGCGACCATGGTCGGCGCCAGCCCGGCGGGCAGGGCCGGCGTGACGCCCTCCGGGCCGGCCACGGAGGTCGGCGCGAGGTCCGGGCCGGCGGACCCGGTCTGCGCTGCGCCGACGCCGTGCTGCGGCGCGGCGGGGTCGTGCGACGGGCCGGCGGATGCGGAGTGCGCCGGCGCGGCGGCGGGTGACGCCGGCGCGGCGGACGGTGCTGCCGCGCCGCGATCGGGGCGTGGCGCTGCGCCGGGCTGCGCGGGCACGGCGGCGGGCGCGGCGAAGGCGTCGGCGGACCGGGCGCGCCGGGGCAGGGGCAGGTCGGTCAGCGCCCCCTCGGCCACCGGCAACTCCGGCTGCTCCAGCACGGTCGGTGCGACGCCCAACTCGGCGTGCAGCAGCCGGGCCACCATCGGCATCCGGGTGGCGCCGCCGACCAGGAACAGCCCGGAGAGCTGCTGCGGGTCGAGGCCGGCCGCGCCGATCACCTCCCGGGTCACCGCCACCGCCCGGCCCAGCAGCGGCGCGGCCACCCGCTCCAGGTCGGCCCGGGTGAGCGTGACCGCCGCCTCCACCCCCGGCACGGCCACCGGCGCGGCCGTCACCCGGGACAGCATCTCCTTCGCGCCCCGCACGTTCTCCCAGAGCTCGTGCCGCTCCCGCCACTGCGTCGCGGACTCCGGGCGGCTCAGCCGCTCCCACCGGGCCGGGTGCGCCTCGGCGACCAGCTCGGCGAGCCGACCCAGCAGGGCCGCGTCCACGTCCAGGCCACCGAGGTCGTCGGCGCCTCCCGCCGTGACGACCGTGAACCCGGAGTCGCCCCACGGATCGGCGCCCTCGTTGCGCAGCACGGCGACGTCCAGCGTCCCGGCGCCGAAGTCGAAGACCGCGATCGTCCCGCCCACCGGCACCGGGCGGCGCAGCACCTGCGTGTAGTAGCGGGCGGCGGCCACCGGCTCCCGCAGCAGCCGGGTGCCCGGCGGGGTGGGACCGGAGAGCGTGTGCTCGGCCGCCGACGGCCAGCCGGCCGCCGCCAGGGCGTCGGCCAGCACCTGGCGGCGGGCGGCGTCCCAGGTCGCCGGGCAGGTGAGCACCGCCGGAGGCAGGAAGCCGACCGCCTCGACGGCCGCCCGGGCCACCGCGTGCAGCGTCGCGGCCAGCAGCTCGGCCGGCGGATACCGGCGATCACCCAACATGACCGCGGGCTCGTCGATGCGCCGCTTCGGGTTCGGCTCGTACCGGCCGGGATCGGTCCGGGCCAGCCGCTGGGCGTCCCGCCCGGCGTGCAGCAGCCCGTCCGCGTCGGCGTACACCCCCGAGGGGATGATCGGCTGCCCGTCCACGAGCAGCGGGCGGGTGTGCCCGTCGGGCCGGCGCAGCACGGCGACGGTGTGGGACGTGCCGAGGTCGACGCCGAGGGCGTACCCCTCGTGCTGGCCTGCCATCTGCCGTTACCTCCGCGGGACGAGGGGATGCCCGGCCCCGCATCGTACGCAGCGGCCGCACCGGCGCCGATCCCGCCCTGACGTGCGGCTCAGCGGTACGGGCCGTCAGCCCACGACCAGGTCCAGCCCGGCGATCTGGTCGGGGTCGGCGACCACCTCGATGCCGATGATCCGGTCGGTGACCACGAAGCTGAGCACCAGGCGGGTACGGCCGTCGACGACGACCACCGCTCCCGGCGCGCCGTCGACGAACGCCGGCACGGCCCCCTGCGCCTTGCCGGAGAAGAAGTCGGCCACCGTGGCCGAGCCGCGCGCCTCGCCGGCCCCGCCCATCCCGACGGCCGTGGCGTCGGAGCGCAGCACGACGTGCGGGTCGAGCAGGGTGAGCAGGTCGTCGAAGCGCCCCTCGCGGGACGCGGCGAGGAACGCCTGGACGACTCCGCGCTGCCGGGCCCGGTCGGTCTCCGGCGACGGTGACCCGGCCTGCACGCGCCGGCGGGCCCGGCTGGCGATCTGCCGTACGGCGGCCGGGCTGCGGTCGACGACGGGCGCGAGTTCGTCGAAGGAGACGGCGAACATGTCGTGCAGCACGAACACGAGCCGTTCGGTGGGGCCGAGGGTCCGTAGCACCACGTCCAGCGCGCGCCCGACCGATTCCGCGAGCATCGCCTCCCGCTCGGGGTCGACCTCGCCCGCTCCCGACGTGGTCGACTCGTCGGCGGCCACGTCGGCGGGCCGCTCGTGCCGCGCGGCGCTCGATCCCAGCCGGTCGAGGCAGACCCGCCCGACGGTGGTGGTGAGCCAGCCCGGCAGGTTGTCGATGCCGTCGGCGTCGGCGCGGCTGAGCCGCAGCCAGGTGTCCTGGACCGCGTCGTCGGCCTCGGCCCCGGAGCCGAGCATCCGCTGGGCCACGGAGCGCAGCCGGGGACGCTGCTCCTCGAAACGCTCGGCGAGCAGGTCGGTGTCGCTCACGGCATCGCCACCCCGGCGGACATCCCGTCCTGGTGTGGCCCGGGTCACATCTGTCACGTCGCCCCTCCGGCTGTCGACAGCAGGGTGAGGAACCAGGAGCGCTGCGACGGCGAAGGCCGGCAGCGTAACAGGAAGGACGGTGCGAGATGTCCGTGCAGGCCCGTATGCAGAACCCCGCGACGCTGCTCCCCGACGCGGTGAAGGCGATCAACCTGCTCTACAAGGCGGCCCACTCGGCCGGCGTCCCCGGGAGCACCCTGGAGCTGGTCCACCTGCGCGCCAGCCAGATCAACGGGTGCAGCGCGTGCGTCGACTCCGGCGCCCGCAACGCCCGCAAGGCCGGGGAGACCGAGGAGCGGCTGTTCGCGGTGGCCGTCTGGCGGGAGACGCCGTACTTCACCGACGCGGAGCGGGCCGCGCTCGCGCTCGCCGAGGCCGCCACCCGGCTCGCCGACCGGGCCGACCCCGTGCCCGACGAGGTGTGGGACGAGGCCGCCCGGCACTTCGAGGAGAAGGAACTGGCCGCGTTGGTGCTCTGGCTCGCCACCACCAACTTCTTCAACCGGTTGAACGCCACCACCCGCCAGCCCGCCCCGCAGAACTGGGGCTGAGCGGCGTACGACCCGGGCGTGCGGCGGCGGCCCCGCCGCACGCCCGGTCGTCGCGTACCGGAAGGGGCGTTCAGCCGGTGTGCACCAGCCGGAAGCGCTCGAGCAGCACCGGGGTGTCGTCGTCGACGGTGAAGCTGGCATCGCCCAGCTCCGCGCGCACCTCCGCGCTGTGCCAGAACGTCTCGTGCCCGGCCCGCCACTGCGCCACCGACTCGTACCCCTCGCCCTCGTCGAGGGCGTGGCGCAGATCGACGTCGCCGAGCCGCACCACCCGTACGTCGGTCACCTCGATCACCGCCACCCGCCGGCCCGCCGAGTCGACGACCGCCGACCGTTGACCCACCTCGGGCATCGCCTCGCCCGCGCGCTCGTAGCCGAGCACGAGGCTGGACGTCGAGGTCTTCGCGCCCGACAGGATCGCGGCCACCAGACTGTCCCGCAGCGGCCCCGGGAAGGCGAACTCCGCCGTCGGAAGATCATCAAGTTCCACCCCGAGAGGGTACGCGCGCCGGCCGCCGGTGCGTGCCTCGCGGCGGTGCTGGAGCGGGTCCCAGACACCCACGTTCTGTCGTGACCGCGTGGCGTCTCCTCAGCCGACGCGACTCAGCGGCACAACCAACCGGCGGCCCGGGTGGTCCGGCCGTCTCCCCGATCGACGCACAACTCGCTGGTGGCACGGTCGACCCAGTAGGACTGCCCGCGCTCGATCAGCACGGGCCGGTCCAGGTGGAACCACCGGCCGACGGTGCTCACCAGCGTCAGACGCTCGGCTGTCACTCGCTCCTCCACACCCGTCCTCTCAAGCTGTGGTGTACGGCGCTCTCTCCACTCGTGCGACGGGGCAGCCTTCCACACCCGCCCCTGCCATCCGGGCGGAGATCCGCCAGCCCGAACCGCGCCTGGCGGACAATTGCGGCCGTGGCCGCGTACCACAAATCCCAGGAGGACCGATGACACCCGACGACGAGAGATTTCTCCGGCACGCCGTGGAACTCGCCAACCGGGCCGGGGCGTCCGGCGAACGGCCGTTCGCCTCGTTGCTGGTCGGTGCGGACGGCACAGTCCTGATCGAGGATCACAACACCGTGGTCTCCGACTCGGACATCACCGCCCACCCGGAACTGAAGCTGGTCCGCTGGGCCGCCCGGGAACTCGCCCCCGACGTGGCCGCCCGCACCACCATGTTCACCAGCTGCCAGCCCTGCCCGATGTGCACGGCCGCGATCAACCAGTCCGGCCTCGGCCGGGTGGTGTACGCCCTGTCCAGCGAGCAGTTCCAGGAGGTCAAGCCGGCCACCCCGCCGCCACCCCCGGTGCGGTACGAGGGACCGGCGCTCTTCGACGAGGCGCGCCGGCCGATCGAGGAACATTACTGAAGCAACGCACAGAACGGGATCGGGCGCGCTGGCAGGGACAGGCGGCGGATGTGGATGTGGCCCGGGTCGGGAATCGCTCCCGACCTGGGCCACCATCGTGGAGCGGGCGACGGGAATCGAACCCGCACCGTCAGTTTGGAAGACTGAAGCTCTGCCATTGAGCTACGCCCGCGTACGCCCCGATGTGGTGGGCGCGCCGACAGCGTACCCAATGACCCGCGCGGCCCGCTCAGCCGCGTCCCCGCAGCGGCGCGTGGTGGGCGCGGCGGTCGGGCGTCCGGAGGGGTCGGATGTCCGGTTGGTCCCCCTTCGGCGCGTTGAGGGACGCCCCGGCACGTCCGGCGGGTCGCGACGGCATAGACTGCTCGTCGCCACGGGGTGTGGCGCAGCTTGGTAGCGCACTCGCTTTGGGAGCGAGGGGCCGTGGGTTCAAATCCCGCCACCCCGACTGTCGTCCGCGGCCGGTCGCCGGGGTCGCCCTTCGCGCGGTCCCCGGCCGCTGCCGGTGCGTCCGGCCGGCTCGCCTACACTCGATGGGCTTATCACGCCCAGACTAAAACCGAGATCCGTCAAGGAGTACGCCTGTGAAGAGCACCGTCGAGACTCTGAGCCCGACGCGCGTGCGGCTCGCCATCGAGGTGCCGTTCGTCGAGCTCGAGCCGAGCCTCAGGAAGGCGTACCGGGAGATCGGCCAGCAGGTCCAGGTGCCCGGCTTCCGCAAGGGCAAGGTTCCGGCAGCCGTGATCGACCAGCGGGTCGGCCGGGGCACCGTCCTCAACGAGGCGGTGCAGGAGGCCATCCCGCAGAACATCCTCGCCGCCGTCCGCGAGCACGACCTGAAGACGCTCGGCCGCCCCGAGGTCGAGATCACCGAGTTCAACGACGGTGACTCGCTGAACTTCACCGCCGAGGTCGACGTCCGCCCGGAGATCACCCTGCCGGACCCGGCCACCATCGAGGTGACCGTCGACGAGCTCCAGATCGACGACAGTGAGATCGACGAGCAGGTGAAGAACCTGCGCGAGCGGTTCGCCACCCTCAAGACCGTCGAGCGGGCCGCCCAGGAGGGCGACTACGTCCAGATCGACCTCAACGCGACCGTCGACGGCGAGGACGTGCCGGGCGGCTCCGCCAGCAACATCTCCCACGAGGTCGGCAGCAAGCAGCTCCTCCCGGGCCTGGACGAGGCCGTCGTCGGCCTGGCCGCCGGCGAGAGCACCAGCTTCACCACCCAGCTCGTCGGCGGCGACTTCGCCGGCCGCGACGCCGAGGTGGCGGTGACCGTCCGCACGGTCAAGGAGAAGGAGCTGCCGGAGCTCAACGACGAGTTCGCCCAGATGGCGAGCGAGTTCGACACCATCGAGGAACTGCGCGGCGACCTGCGCGAGCGGGTCACCCGGGGCAAGCGGGTCGAGCAGATCTACGCCGCCCGCGACAAGGCGCTGGAGCAGATGGTGGCCGCCGCCGAGGTGCCGGCGCCGGAGGGCGTCATCCGCGAGGAGGTCGAGAACCGCAAGCAGGCCATGGTCGACCAGCTCGAGCGGATCGGCGCCTCCCTGGAGGAGTACCTCGCGGCCGAGGAGAAGACCGAGGAGCAGATCGACGCCGAGCTGACCGAGGCGGCGACCGAGGGCGTCAAGGTCCAGCTGCTGCTGGACACCCTCGCCGACGCCGAGGACGTGCAGGTCTCCGACGACGAGTTCGGCCACGAGATCGTGCACCGGGCCCAGCGCGCCGGCATGGCGCCGCAGCAGTACTACGACCAGCTGGTCCGCTCGGGCGCGGCCGGTGCGGTCTTCGGTGACGTGCGGCGGGGCAAGGCCCTGGCCTCGGTCATGGAGCGCATCAAGATCAAGGACTCGGCGGGCAACGAGGTCACCCTCGACGCGCTGCGCGCCGAGAGCGAGGCCGAGCACAACCACGAGCACTGATCGTGCGGGGAGGCCGCCGTCCGCCGCCTGCGGTGGACGGCGGCCGATTCCCTTTTCGGGTACGCCCCGGCGGTGCTGCGCTGATAGCGAACACTGCCCGGACCGGCGCTCTGCCATCCGGCTGAGCGGTTAGTGTCGGGTAGGACGGTACGGAGAGCGAAGGGCTGCCATGACCGACATGCACATCCAAGCGAAGCCGCTCCGGGCGATCGATGCCCGCGGTGGCGACACCATTGGCAACCTCGACGACTCGGTCTACAACCGGTTGCTCAAGGAACGCATCATCTTCCTGGGCAGCGAGGTGACCGACCAGGTCGCCAACCGCATCTGCGCGCAGCTCCTGCTGCTCGCCGCGGAGGACCCGGACCGCGACATCAACCTCTGGATCAACTCGCCGGGCGGTTCGGTCTACTCCGGCATGGCGATCTACGACACCATGCAGTTCATCGACAACGACGTCTCGACCGTGGCGATGGGCATGGCGGCGTCCATGGGTCAGCTGCTGCTCTGCGCCGGCACCAAGGGCAAGCGCTACGCCCTGCCGCACGCGCGGATCATGATGCACCAGCCCTCCGGCGGTCTCGGCGGCACCGCGTCCGACATCGCCATCCAGGCGGAGCAGATGCTCTACACCAAGCGGATGTTCCAGGAGCGGGTCGCGCACCACACCGGCCAGAGCCAGGCGCAGATCGAGGCGGATTCCGACCGCGACCGCTGGTTCACCGCCCAGGAGGCCCTGGACTACGGCTTCATCGACAAGGTGATCATCGGGGCCGCCCAGGTTCCGGATGGCGCCGGGACCCTGAGCTGAGGAGCTGACGATGACCGACCTGAGCCTGCCGCCCCAGTTCGCGGCCGTGCACAACCGCTACGTCCTGCCGTCGTTCGTCGAGCGCACGTCGTACGGGGTGAAGGAGTCCAACCCCTACAACAAGCTCTTCGAGGACCGGATCATCTTCCTCGGCGTCCAGGTCGACGACGCGTCGGCCAACGACGTGATGGCGCAGCTGCTGACGCTCGAGGGCACCGACCCGGACCGCGACATCATCATGTACATCAACTCGCCCGGTGGTTCCTTCACCGCCATGACGGCGATCTACGACACCATGCAGTACGTCCGGCCGGACATCTCGACGGTCTGCCTCGGCCAGGCCGCGAGCGCCGCGGCCGTGCTGCTGGCCGCCGGCACCCCGGGCAAGCGGATGGCGCTGCCGAACTCGCGGATCATCATCCACCAGCCGGCCACCGAGGGCGGCTACGGGCAGGGCTCGGACATCGAGATCCAGGCCCGGGAGATCCTGCGGATGCGCACGCAGCTCGAGGAGATGCTCTCCCGGCACTGCAACCAGCCGATCGAGAAGGTCCGCAAGGACATCGACCGTGACAAGATCATGACGGCCGAGGAGTCCAAGGAGTACGGGCTGGTGGACACCATCCTCACCAGCCGCAAGAAGGGCCTGCTGGCGGCCAACGCCGCCAGCTGAACAGCTCGGGTCGCGGTCGGCCGGGAGTCCGCTCCCGGCCGACCGTCTGACACACCCGTTTTGGGGGTCGGAGAAACCTCCGCCAGCGGGTAACGTCGGGTCTGTGCCGCTCCACCGGTCCTCCGGCGGGGTGAACGAGCGGGGTGAACGAGGCGGACGCTTCCACGTCCGCAGGCGAGGGCCGGGTCTCCGGTCGACGAGTGCAGGGAGAACGTAGGTGGCACGGATCGGTGACGGCGGCGACCTACTGAAATGCTCGTTCTGCGGTAAGTCGCAGAAGCAGGTCAAGAAGCTCATCGCAGGCCCTGGGGTCTACATCTGCGACGAGTGCATCGATCTCTGTAACGAGATCATCGAGGAGGAGCTGGCCGAGTCCGGCGAGGTGAAGTGGGAAGAGCTTCCCAAGCCGATGGAGATCTGCCAGTTCCTCGACACCTACGTCGTCGGGCAGGACCAGGCCAAGAAGGCGCTCGCCGTCGCGGTCTACAACCACTACAAGCGGATCCAGGCCGAGGCGGCCGGGGCGCCGGGCTCCGGCAGTGACGCCGTCGAGCTGGCCAAGTCCAACATCCTCCTGCTCGGCCCGACGGGGTGCGGCAAGACCCACCTGGCGCAGACCCTGGCGCGGATGCTGAACGTGCCGTTCGCCATCGCCGACGCCACCGCGCTCACGGAGGCCGGCTACGTCGGCGAGGACGTCGAGAACATCCTCCTCAAGCTGATCCAGGCCGCCGACTACGACATCAAGCGCGCCGAGACCGGCATCATCTACATCGACGAGGTCGACAAGATCGCCCGTAAGTCGGAGAACCCGTCGATCACGCGGGACGTCTCCGGCGAGGGCGTCCAGCAGGCGTTGCTCAAGATGCTGGAGGGCACGGTGGCCAACGTGCCGCCGCAGGGCGGGCGCAAGCACCCCCACCAGGAGTTCATCCAGATCGACACCACCAACGTGCTGTTCATCTGCGGTGGCGCCTTCGCCGGGCTCGACCAGATCATCGAGGCCCGCACCGGGCACGGCGGCACCGGCTTCGGCGCCCGGCTGCGGTCGGTCTCCGACCGGTCGACCGACGACATCTTCAGCCAGGTCATGCCGGAGGACATGCTGAAGTTCGGGCTGATCCCCGAGTTCATCGGCCGGCTCCCGGTGATCACCAACGTGCGCAGCCTCGACCGCACCGCGCTGGTGCGCATCCTCACCGAGCCGCGCAACGCCCTGGTCCGGCAGTACCAGCGCCTCTTCGAGCTCGACGGCGTCGAGCTGGAGTTCGAGCCGCCGGCCCTGGAGGCGATCGCCGACCAGGCGATGCTGCGCGGCACCGGCGCCCGCGGCCTGCGGGCGATCATGGAAGAGGTCCTGCTCTCCGTGATGTACGAGGTGCCGAGCAACCCCGACGCCGCCCGGGTGCTGATCACCCGCGAGGTGGTGCTCGAGAACGTCAACCCGACGATCGTGCCGCGCGAGTTCACCGGCCGGCGTGCCCGGCGGGACCGCGAGGAGAAGTCGGCCTGATCCACCGTCGCCGCGCCCGTCCGCTCCGGTCGGGCGCGGCTTCGTGTCCGCGTCCGGCCCGGCCGACGCCGCACGGCTCGACCACCCCTGACCCGGGGGTCCCGCCAACACCGTTCGACGCTGTCGCCGCGCGCCTTCCGGTCGTACGCTGATCCCCATGCGCGTCGCCGTCTGCCAGCTCAACTCCCGGGACGACCGTAAGGCGAACCTCGCGGCCGCGGAGGCCGTGCTGGAACGCGCGGCGGCGGCCGGCGCGGACCTCGCGCTCCTGCCGGAGTTCGTCGACTACCTCGGCCTTGCCGCGGGGCTCCCCGAGCCGGAGCCGGTCGACGGCGAGGTGGGCCGGTTCTTCGCCGACCTCGCCCGGCGGCTGGGCATCTGGTTGATCGCCGGGTCGATCCACGAGCGCGGGCCCGATCCGGAGCGCACCTGGAACACCTCCCTGGTCTTCGACCGCTCCGGCACGCTCGCCGCCAGCTACCGCAAGATCCACCTGTACGACGTAGAGATCCCCGGCCGGGTCTCCTACCTCGAGTCGGCCACCGTGGCGCCGGGCGACCAGCCGGTGGTCGTCGACGTCGAGGGCCTTCGCGTCGGCCTGTCGATCTGCTACGACCTCCGGTTCCCGGAGTTGTACCGGCAGCTCGTGATCGAGGGCGGCGCCCAGTTGCTCGTGGTGCCGGCGGCCTTCATGGTCCACACCGGGCGGGACCACTGGGAGGTGCTGCTGCGCGCGCGGGCGATCGAGAACCAGTGCTTCGTCGCCGCGGCGGGGCAGATCGGCGACCACGATCCGGGCCGGACCTGTTACGGGCGCAGCATGGTGATCGACCCGTGGGGGACGGTGCTCACCCAGGTGCCCGATGGTCCGGGCCTCGCCGTCGCCGATCTCGACCTCGACCGGCTGCGGACCATCCGCGCCGAGTTGCCGAGCCTGGCCAACCGCCGCCTCTGACGCTCACCCCTGTAGCAGTACGCCCACCACGGCGAAGCCGGCGATCGCGGCGGCCGTGACCAGGAGTGCCGTCGTCATCCGGGACCGACCCCGGCGGGCCAGCCGAGCGACCGAGACCAGGACGACGAAGACCACGAAGGCGCCGATGACCAGCTGCCAGAACGGCAGCAGCAGTCCGAGCAGCGCGTCCTCGGCGAGCACGGTCACCCGGGTGCGCGGGAGGTCAGCCATGACAGACACTCTGGCACGCTGGGGGCTCCTCCGGACCCCGCCCGTTCATCACGAATGCGCGACCGCCCTCGCCCGTCGCCTCGGCACCGGGTCGTGATCGCCGGCGGCCATCCCGCTGTTGACAGTGACGGACGCCGATTTGCCTTCCGCGGACGGGCGGCGTAACTTTCTCTCTGCACGCGGAAGGCCGGACAAACCGGCCGACAAGGGCACCAGGCTCGTGGCGGGGACGCCGAGCGAGGCTGAGGATCCGGGCGGTGCGAGGACACTCCAAGACGGGGTTGCGATCGCGAGACCGACCGGGTAGAGTTCGAAAGCCGGCAGGAGCCGGGCGGATGGCCACAGAGTGGCGATCGGCCGGTCTGCGGCTTCCCACGACAGCAACGACCGCCGTGATACGGCGTGCGTCATCGTGGACCCCGGAGCGCACCCTTGATCACCTCGGACACGAGGTTGACGACGGGAGGCGAACCAAGTAAGGTAGAGGAGTTGCCCCAAGCGGGTTCCCATGATGTGGGACGCCCGAGTGGTGTGTGGTTGTTCTTTGAGAACTCAACAGGGTGCTTGATAAGCCAGTGCCAAATTGATTTATACCCCGGACTGGT